>CAWWAF010000035.1:0-31912 GCA_963934795.1 uncultured bacterium | reverse complement strand
TGCAAGCGGCGCGACAAGGAGAACACGTGCTGCCCCCGGCTGTCCTCGATGTGGAGGTGTCATCGAACGAGATGTGACACTTGAAGAGAGCGACGGTAGGGTTTGAGACATTTTTTTGCGAAACGAACCCAAATGCCTGACGCCCGACGACTCTCACTGGTCATCCGTCCAGGCGATCGCCTTGGCGACCGTCTTGTCGGTGACTTCGAGTAGCTTCGCGATCCGAGCGTGGCTGAGCCCTAACTTGCTCAGATGCAAGGCTTTGTTGGTGATGCGCTGATAGGTTGGGAGGTGCTCAGTTTCGAGGATGGCGACGCTGAATGGAAATTGAACAGCGGTTCGAATTCTTTGCGAACGCGTCATCCACTTAACTCCTTTTACGTCAACACGCTACCGATTCGACTATCTCGCCTCGACGTATCCTCGCCACCAACACCGCTGGGTGCGCGCGGCCTTCGCCGGGGAGACGTTGTCGGACACCATTGGGCGGGTCATGGAGCGTGAGCCGGACTGGGAGGCGCCGGCGGCGGGCTTTCCCCGTCGTGGTCGCTGCGGTCCCGGTCGCCTGACAGGCCCGTGCTATCGTTCCGACTCGACGCCGTCTGCACCGGGTGTGTTCGAGATTCACCCGGAGGCCGAGAAGGACTGGAACCCACCACGCTCGTCGTCTTCCGGGTTCATGAACAGGGGCAACCCGAACGAACGCTGGTCGACGAGGGTCACTCCGGGAAGGAGATCGTCACATGAAGTTCAGATCGTTGCGGGTTGTTCGTGCCGCCTGGCTGCTCGGTATCGTCGTGGTGATGGTCGGTGCGGTTCCCGGGCGGGCTCAGGTTGGACGATTCGAGCCTCTGGGCGACGGGCCATGGACCTACCGGACTTACGGCGCTCAGTTCCGGGTGGTCGTGGTGACGAAGGATCTTGCCAGGCCCTGGAGTCTCGCCTTTCTCCCCGACGGCAGCCTGCTGGTGACCGAACTGGGCGGGCAGTTGCGGATTGTTCGCGACGGCGTGCTCGATCCGGAGCCGATTGCCGGGGTGCCCCGGGTACATGCGGTGAGGACGGGTGGGCTCATGGACATTGCGCTCCATCCGCGCTTCGCCGAGAACCAGTTGGTCTACCTCTCGTACTCGAAGCAGGGTCCGGACCTGGCCCCGGGCACCGAGCCGCTGTCGGCGCTGGTTCCTGCCGGGCTGATACAGCCCAATCCCACGGGCTTGACCACCACGAGCGCCGTCTGGCGAGCGCGATGGAACGGCACCGCTCTCGTCGATGGCGCTGACATCTTCGTGGCCGACAGTTTGATGGACGACAGCATTTCCATGACGCAGGCGTCGCGGATGGTGTTCGGCCTGGACGGCTTGCTCTACCTGGGGGTGGGGGCTCCGAATGCCCCCGCCGCCTCAGGCCAGTACGCCCGAGCCAGGGGCGCTCGCGCTCAGGAGCCAGGCAGCCACGGCGGCAAGTTTCTGCGTCTCAGAGACGACGGCACGGTGCCGGAAGACAACCCGTTCGTCGGCCGCGCCGGCTACAAGCCGGAGATCTTCACGATGGGACACCGGAACATGCTCGGGCTGACCGTCCACCCGGAGACCGGCATGATCTGGGCGCACGAGAACGGCCCGGCGGGGGCCGACGAGGTCAACATCCTCAACGCCGGCGCGAACTATGGCTGGCCGCTCGTGGGTCTTGGACGCGACTACTCGGGAGACTTCATCGGCGGGGTTGGCGCGCTCGGCGAGGCCGCCGGCCGGCCCGACGCCCACACGATGCACATGCCAGGCATGGAGACGCCGGTCATCTTCTGGACCCCCACCATCGGTCCGTCGGGGATGACGTTCTATACGGGTGACCGGTTTCCCGGGTGGAAGGGCAGCCTGTTCGTCGGGGTCATGAAGAACCAGCGTCTGGAGCGTATCGCCATCGACGAGAACGGCTGGCTCGGGCCTCGGGAATGGTTGCTCGATGATCTCAAGCAGCGGATCCGCGACGTGCGCCAGAGTCCCGACGGGTTGCTCTACGTCCTGACGGACTACAACCCGGGAGCCCTGCTCAGGATCGAACCGCTCTCGCCGCGCTCGCCGTGAACGGCACGGGGGCGTGCCTCACATCATCGCCAACTGGGCCTACTGGTCGCCATCGTTCGTCAGATCTTCGGCGTGCGCGCCGAGCGCGCCAGCAAAGATTGGCATGTGGCTGAAGCCGCCTCATGGCTCCTAGCGCTGAGCGAGGACGGGGTGGTCGCACCGGACGGCGGTTGGCACAACCAACTCCCAACGATCAAGCTGGTGGACCGCATGCGCGCATTGCCACTGTTTGAGTCAGTGAGTGTCGCCGAGCTCTTTCGGATTGCTGCCGCGGGTCACCAGACGCGTCACGAAGATGGCACGACCCTGTCCAACGCAGGAGCCGCACCCCGCCGTCTCCACGTCTTGCTCGACGACGAGGTGCGCGAGTTCAGCAAGAAAGATGGAAGCACAGACACGCGGTCGATCCGCGCGCCGGCCACCCTTGGTTTCGAGGAGACACTCGATGGCCGCTTCATGAACGGCACTATTCGAGCTGCTGGCGCAGTCGCGCGGGGGCCTGGGCTCGCAAACACGCTCCCGGCTCGATGTTGGGCAGTACCCGGGGGATAATCCCCTGCGCACATTTTTTTGTGGGAAAGAACCGATAGTGGGTATCGATCAAACCATCGACCAGATCATGCGTCCGCTTGCGGACGTCATCTACCGATTCGTCTTCTACGCCGTTCCGATCGCCGGCCTGGAGCTGCCGCTGATCGTCGCGTGGCTGGTCGCCGGCGGACTGTTCTTCACGTTCTATCTACGCTTCATCAATATCCGCGGGTTCAGACACGCCCTGCACCTGGTGAGTGGGCGGTACACCGACCCCCTGCACCCGGGAGAAGTCACCCACTTCCAGGCGCTGGCAACGGCCGTCTCAGGCACGGTCGGCATTGGCAATATCGCCGGCATTGCCGTGGCCATCTCCGTCGGCGGGCCTGGGGCAACGCTCTGGATGATCATCGCTGGCCTGCTTGGGATGAGCACCAAATTCGCCGAGTGCACCTTGGCGGTGAAATTTCGGCAGACACACGATGATGGGTCCGTGAGTGGCGGCCCCATGTATTTCCTCGAGCGCGGTCTCGCGATCAGGGGTCTGCCGGGAACCGGACGTGTCCTGGGGATGTTCTATGCCGTCGCCATGGTGGTGGGCTGTCTCGGCATCGGCAACATGTTCCAGTCTAATCAGGCGGCCGCCATCGTGATCGACGTGACCGGCGGGGGCGACAGCGTCTTCTTCGGTCGGGCATGGATTCTGGGCGTGGTCATGGCTGCCTGCGTGGCTCTGGTTGTCGTCGGCGGAATCAAGAGCATCGCCAAGACGACGTCCAAGCTCGTCCCGTTCATGGCTGTGTTGTACGTGTTCTCTGCGTTGGCGATTCTGGTCATGAACCTGGAAGGACTGCCAACCGCCATCGGCCAGATCTGGGACGGAGCCTTTGCCCTCGAGAGCGTCGGCGGCGGCCTGATCGGGGTCATGATCATCGGCTTCCGACGAGCGGTGTTCTCCAACGAGGCTGGTCTCGGGTCCGCCGCGATCGCCCACTCGGCCGTCCGCACCGACGAGCCCGTCACCGAAGGCTTCGTCGCCTTGCTCGAACCGTTCATCGACACGGTCGTCATCTGCACCCTGACGGCCCTGGTCATCGTGGTGACGGTCTACGACCCCACCTTGGCGGCGACAGAGCTCAGCGGGATCGAACTGACGACGCGTGCATTCGCCAGCACCATTTCCTGGTCGCCCGTGCCCTTGTCCATCGCAGCCGTACTCTTCGCGTTTTCGACGATGATCTCGTGGAGCTACTACGGCCTGAAGTCGTTCACCTATCTCGCGGGCCACAGCAAATCTGTCGACATCGGCTTCAAGGTGTTCTACTGCTGCTTCATCGTCCTAGGTAGCAGCGTCCAACTCGGTGCCCTTGTGGACCTGTCGGACGCGCTGATCTTCCTCGTGGCGATTCCGAATCTCCTGGGCTTGTACCTTCTCAGTCCAGTGTTGAAGCAGGAACTGCTCTCGTATCGAGAGCGACTCGGACGTTTCTGAGGGCAGGCAACAACGGGAGTAGCATCATGAGTAATTCGAAATCAGTCATATCGGTCCTCGGGCCCATCCTGGCAGTCATCGTCAGCGGATGCGGACAGGCCGCGCCCAGCGATCCGCCCGCCGCGCAGAGCGGTCCAGTGGCGGACACGATCTTCGTGGGCGACCACATCGTCACCATGGATCCTGAACGGCCGACCGTCGAGGCGGTGGCGGTTCGGGGCGAGACCATCGCGGCCGCGGGGGCATTGGATGACGTCATGGCCCTTCGCGGTGAGTCGACGCGGGTCGTCGAGCTGGGAGACAGGGCGTTGCTGCCTGGCTTCATCGATGCCCACGGTCACTTCATGGGAGCGGGTCGAGCGCTGGACGAATTGTCGCTGCACGCCCCGCCGGTGGGTGACGTCACGAACATCGACGAGTTGGTGGCGAAGATCCGGCGCTGGATCGACGAGAAGGAAATCCCGGCGGGCGAGGCCGTCTTCGGGAATGGCTACGACGACTCGCTGCTGACCGAGGGACTCCATCCCACGCGTTTCGAACTGGATAGGGCCTCGACCGACCATCCCATCGTTCTCGTCCACGTGTCGGGACACCTCAGAGCGGGCAACTCGGCCGCCCTCGCAGCCAGCAACATCACGGCCGCCACACCCGATCCTGACGGAGGCATTATCCGGAGGGTGGCTGGGTCGATGGAGCCCAATGGCGTCATGGAGGAGCGAGCGGGCCGGCTGTTCACGGTCGGCGGAGGTGGCACGCCAACGCCGGACGAGTTCGATGCACTGATTCGCAAGTCCATCGGCGTGTACACGGGTTACGGCACCACCACGATTCAGAACGGCAGCGGAACCAGCCCAGAGATGGCTGAGCGGATCCGGGCCGCCGCGGAGCGCGAGCCGTTCGACGCGGACCTCGCCGTCTTCGCCGGCTCCAGTTCCATATTGGACGGCCGCATGGAGTACGACACGACCTATCAGAACGGGTTTCGCATTGCGGGCGTCAAGTTGGTTCTCGACGGCTCGCCGCAGGGACGCACCGCGTGGGTCACCGAGCCGTACGTCGAAGGTCCTCCGGGGGCCAGCCCAGATTATCGGGCGTATGGCGTCATGGATCCGGAGGTCTACAAGACGGCGGCGGCAGCGTTGATCGAGCGCGGAGTTCCGTTCCTCGCCCATGCCAACGGCGATGCCGCCATGGACCTCATGTTGGACGGAGTCGACGAGGCGCTCGCCGGCATGGAGGAGGCACCGGACCACCGCTCAGTGATCATCCACGCCCAGCTGATGCGCGAGGACCAGATGGACCGCGCGGCGGAGTTGAACGTCGTGCCGTCCTTCTTCTCAGCGCACACCTTCTTCTGGGGTGACTGGCACGTGCGCAGCTTCGGGGAGGACCGGGGCAGCAATATCAGCCCCGTGCGCTGGGCCGTCGATCGCGATGTGAATTTCACGCTCCACAACGATGCCTCGATCGTCCCGCCGGACATCATGCGGCTGGTGTCGATTACCGTGAATCGGACGACGCGTAGCGGCCGTGTGCTCGGTCCGCACCAGCGCGCCACAATTCAAGAGGCGCTGCATGCGGTCACACTCGGTGCCGCATACCAATACTTCGAGGAAGACACGAAGGGCTCGATCACGGTCGGGAAACAGGCCGATTTGGTGGTCCTCGCGCAGAACCCGATCACGTCGGACCCGGCCGAGCTCGAGCACATCCAGATCATGGAGACCTTCTCCCGAGGTAGATCCGTCTACCAGGACTAGTCGAGGCCTCGTCTCGCGACTGATCAAGGTGGACCCGTTGGCCACGACCCATCCCACTGGCGCGGCTACTGCACATGGCGTGACGCAGCCGCCCAGTCTGCCGTCTCTGGGCTCACTCTGACAGTGCGCTACGCAGTGTCTCCAGCAGAGGTCCCCGAGTGGCAAAGTCCCGGGTGCCACCGTAGATCACGTCGGCGACGACGGGGCGACCGGCCTGCTGGCCAATCACGAGAGTGTCGGTCCAGGTGACGGCGGGAGTCGAGCGGTCGTGGGTGAACTGGACCGCCAGATGGCCGCGGGGGTCGCCGTCGTCGCCATTGGCCAGCACGATCAGGCTGGTCGGGCCCTCGAAAAGACTCGAAAAAAGGTCGCCGTCCGCGAAGGGCGGCTTTTCATTGGGGTGGGCGGCGGCTTCGACGTCGCGCAGGGTTGCGGCTGCGTGCAGGAGGTCACGCAACTCGTCGCTGAGGTAGGGGCTCAGCCTCGCCAATTGCCCCTCGGTCGTGGCGCCGGTCACCTGATGCTCGATCAGGACGCGATAGAGCCCTGTGACCACGTCACCAGGAGAGCCGGTATTCGGTGAGGCACATCCCCACGCGAAGGCGACGCTCAACCCGACGACAAGAAAGCCCCTGGCAGGCAGGCGTGTCGGGTGTCGGGGCGGCAACGGCTAGAGACCGCGCAGACCCTCGGTGAGTTCGATGTGAACCCCCCATGGGTCAGTCAGGAAGGCGTACCCGATCCCCGAAGGATGCACCGTATACGGCACGTCGAGGGCAACCCCCTGGGCCTGGAGTCGTTGACAAAATTCCTCGAGCCCGGTGACCTCGAAGCCGATATGGTCGAGCATCCGCCCCTTGGTGGGGGCTCCGCCGGCGTCGGCGTTGTACGAAAAGTTGAGGTTGATGCCAGGTAGGTCGACTGCGGGGTAGCGCCAGCGCATGCCCGGCGTGCCCCCGAACATCGTCGTGTACCACTGCTGCGCCGCGTCCACCGCCTCGGCGCTCTCCGTCAGATAGAGGTGCAGGTGATGGGCGGCAATCGGCCCATCGAGCGCGCGGTTGTGTCGGGCCGCGACCGCGGCGGCCACCGCGTCCTCCGCGTCGAGTGTGAACGTCAGGTTGGTCGCCGTATCGTCGAACAGCTCGATCCGCTCGCCTTCGGGCGAGAACACGTTCGTCACCCCGGAGGGAGGCGGGTCGAACTCGAACCCGGCCGCAGCAATGGTGGCGAGCGACTGCACCCTGAACGCCATGTGATTCACGATAGACCCCTCAGTGCCGCCCTGCGGCTCGCCTTCACTGAGGAACACCAGCACGTCCGGGAATGTCACCACCACCGACTGGCCGAAGGTGCCGGCCTCACCGCCCAGCGATTCCCAGAACCGCTGATTGGCCGCGACGTCCCGCACGTAGTAATGCAGGTGCCCCATGGCGACACCGGCCTCGTTGGGCGGCGACAACTGCGCCGTGGCCGCCACGGCCGAACCAAGCAACATGAGCCACGCGGTCACCCCGTGGCGCTTCATCGTCGACACTAGCGACCGGCGGCCTCTTCCACCCGCGCGCCCCCCAGCATGACCGGCATGGAGTAGTTGCCTTCGTGACACGCAAATTCGAACATCCTCTCGGCATTCAGTCGCAACGGGACCGACGCGGTCCAGGGACTGGTCCAGGTCTCGGAATCAGTGACCGTGAACTCATATTCCAATGTGTCAGCGTCCACGCGGGTAAACCGCTCCACGAGCCGCGCGCTCGAGGTCGTGTTCCTCCACTTGCGCTTCGCGTCGAAGTTTCGCGTCTCAACTACCAGCGTGTCCCCCTCCCAATGTCCACGCGAGTCTCCGGACCATTGCAGCACGTCCGGGTCCACATGCGGTCTCCCGTCCAACGGGATCACGCGCGCGGTGTTGACCATCTCGGTCATCACGACGACGGTGTCCGGGGTTTGAAACAGCTGCATGTTGTTGTTGTAGGCGCTTGGCGTGAACGGCGGCCCGGCATTGAAGCCCAGGATGCACCGCACACCGGAGCTGAAGTCTGCCCAGGTGTCGGCCGGGTGCTCGGCGGCGTAGGCTCGCCGCTCATCTGCACGCCGCTGGCCGTCAGGGGTCAACGACGGATATCGGCCATCGGGTGGGTCGACGATCAGTGACGTCCGTCGGGTATCGATGCTCTTCGTACCCGAGTCAATCCAGAACTGGTTGTAGGACCCTGGGGCTTCGCCCGCCCCCCGCCGATCTACGTTCTCCCCACTCGTGGTCCGCTCGGGCGGCTTGTTCCACAGGCGAGTCTCACGGTCCACCGCAGCCTGGTCTAAGGCGGCGGCCTCCTCGGCGGTCAAAAACTCCTGGTCTCCATACCGCTCCGGGCGTTGCATAGGCGTGATGGTGCGAAAATCCCACACCCCTTGCAGATCAGGCTGCCCCCAGGCCGTGCGCGGCGCACTCGCTTGGGCCGCCGCCGGCTGGACGCCGGCGATGAAGCACGTGGCAGACGCGCCCATCACGACCATGACTGTCCGGAGCCCCCCGAAGCGCACATCCCGCACCATTCGCTCGCTCATCTGCATTCTCCCCGTTCGCGCCGTGCCGTGCCGTGTCGCTACGGCGATACGGTCACCTGGACCAAGGCCGAGGTCCAGCAGCACTGAAACCCGCCACCGCCGACCCCTGTCTCGTCGAGGGCCTCCGCACGCAACACATACTCACCGGGCGCGCTGAACGTGGCGGTGGTCATCGGGTTCTGATCGGCCGACTCGGTGAAGCGCTGCGATGCCTCCCCAAATTCGACTGAACCCGGCCCACTATGCTGGTACCAGCGCAAGGTCAACGCAGACCGTCGAGAGGCACCGGGGCCACCCTCACCGCCACCTTCTGGCTTCACGTCGGACGTCCAGACGCTGAGGTCGAGCGGCGTTCCGACGCGTCCGGACATGGTGTGCGCAATGCCCATCGGCGGCCCTGTGAATCCGGGGCCGGCCGAGGCGAATCGAATCGTGGGCGGCTCATTGCCACTCGCGGCGTCCCTGAGCGGCTCGACGAAGTACGGCGCTTCCAGATGCACCGGGATAGAGGCCGGCTGATCGTTCGCCGTCAACACCCATCGAAGGTCGCCGTCAAAGTCACCCGGCACCTGGATACTCACCACGCCCCAGGCACGTCCCGGAGGAAAGTGCGTCGGCTGCCCCCGATCCTCGGGTCCCGGCTCGAATCGGTTCAGTTCCCCCACCGGCAGATCGATCGTCTGATCTGCGTTCGGGTTGAAAAACCCCACGAGAATGGTGGCCGTCCCATCGTCATTCTGATACCAGCCCTCGAACATCGGGGCTACCTGGGACCCGAACGCGCGTAGGCTCCCCGGCTGCGCCGACGCCGGGGCTGCCCCGACCGCGATGGCCATTAGCGCGCACACCGCGCCAGCACCGAACATTCGCATGCCAAGTCTCCTTGTACGTGACGGAGCCGCCCCGAATGACGGAGCGGCTCCAGATAGTGCCAATAGTGAATTCCCAGCCGCCGATGGCGGCTCAGCTACTGTTCGCCGCCGTCATTGGTCTCGGCCAGCGCCGCCTCACGATCGGCTTTCGCCGCCGCGAAGTCCTCATCGTCCAGGTAGGTGACGTTCACCCAGGCATGAGCCATCTCGTCGACCGTGCGGTCGCCCCAGCCGACCCACTGGTTGGGATCAGGATTCGACCGATTCGCGGAAGTGTTATCCCACCACGACTTGATCTCGACCACCGTTCCCTTGGGCAGCAACGGTGCGGCGTTGTCGGCGTAGACGTAGTTGTTGTGCCAGTTGAAGTTGAAGTCACTCACCCGGCTCAGGACGCGACTGCGGCCATCCGGCGTGATCGCGGTCATCTGCATCCCCTTGCCACGCAGATGCTGATGCGCCTGGAAGTTTTCGATCCGACCGTTCTGACTCATCACATGATGCGACTGGGTCGTCGTGACGCTGTTGGGCGCGAGCAGCAGGTTGCTTGGTCCACCCTCGATGCCCATCCAGATGTTCAACACCTGACGGTGCTTCGGCGGCGCCTCCTTCGGGTAGAAGTAAAGCCCCAGTTCGACTGAGTCGGTGACCTGCTCGCCCGCCGACGAATAGTGGATATCCCAGAGAATCTCAGACCCGGCCTTCATCAGTTTGCCGCTGTTGGCCCGCATGATCTCGCCTTCTTTGCCGACCGCCCACTCCATGAGCAGTCCGGCGCCACCGCCACCTACCAGCGACTCTTTGTCGATGTCGTCCTCTTCCTGCTGCAACCGGGCCAGGGCGTGGTGGGTAATCTTGCGACCCTCGGTGGTCGACGGACGCATCTCGATGGCGCGCACCCACCGATCCTCGGTCAGCCCGGTCGGGACAAGCGGCTTCCACCAGTGGTCCTGCGAGAGCGCGGGCATGGTGTACGCCGGCGACGTCACAACCAGGTCGGGCGGTCCGCCGAACTTCTCGGCATAGTTCCAGACATCGTCGTCGGCGAACACCGCGGCCGGGGGCATGTCCGCGGGATTTCCTTGCGGTGCGCCACCGTCGGCCCAGCGGACGATGGTGTCGATCTCGACCTGGCTCAGCGACCGGTCGTTCTGAAATTCCTGGACCCCAACCGCGGGGTCGATGTGCCAGGGCGGCATCTGGCGCGTCTCGACCCGGTTCTTGATTGAGCGGGCCCAGGGCCGAGACTCCGCGTAATTCTGCAGCGACATGGGCGCGATGTAGCCCGGACGGTGGCAGGCCTCACACTTCTCGCGAAAAATTGGTGCGACGTCTTTCGCATAGGTCGGCGTCGCCTCACTTTGGGCGAGCGCGATGCCGGGAGCCGCAAGCGATACGCCCAGCGCGCCGAGCGCCAAACGTCGAAAAACTGTCACTGTCGATGCCATGTAGTCGTTCCCCCCGGTCGGAGTGGTCTCCAGACCTGAATATATCCGCTCGAAGTTTATCGGAACCACGCCAATTCGGATACCTGTTTAATTCTCGCGCCACCGTTTTCGGAGGATGATAGGCACACATGAAGAACTCACGCGTCGGCTACGGCATCGCCACCCTGCTTCTGTCACTCTCTGCCCCGGCTCTGGCCGACGCCCAGGGAGCGGAGTCCTATCAGAGCCGTTGCGCACTCTGTCACGGCAGTCAGGCCGAGGGCACGGATCGTGCCCCGTCCATCATCTCGACCCTACAGACGAGCGCCACCGACCGGCTGGCCACGATCATCACCGAAGGTGTGGCCTCAAAAGGGATGCCGGCGGTGCAGATGCCGGCGGACGAACTGGGACCGCTCGTAACATTCCTCAAGACGCTGGCGGCCGCGGCCATCCCGGGGCTGCGGGACCCGCGGGCCCCGCAGCCGCGGGATGGCACGGTGAGCCTCATCGCGGGCACCGCGCTAAGCGGTACTATCCTCAATGAGAGCGGCTTCGACGCCCAGGTCCGCACGACGGACGGCCGGCTGCACCTGCTTCGTCGAGCCGGTGAGGCATACCGTGAAGACGACGTCCACCCGTCCGTTGACTGGGCGTCGTACAACGGGAGTGACACCTCGAACCGGCACAGCCCCCTGGATCAAGTAAACCGGAACACCGTGGACCAACTGAGCGTCCAGTGGTTCTTTCCGATTCCGGACATGCCGATGCTCGAGGGCACCCCGGTCGTCATCGCCGGCGTCATGTATGTGACCGGACCCAATCAAGTCTATGCACTCGATGCCACAAACGGTCGCGAGGTCTGGCGCTATGCCCAGCCCAGAACCGAGGGACTCGTCGGCGACCCCGCCATCGGGCTGAATCGTGGCGTGGCGGTGCGCGGAGACTTGCTGTTTACGGTCACGGACCACGCCCACGTCATCGCGCTCAACCGGTTCACGGGGCAGTTGGTGTGGGGCACAGAGATGGCCGACTCCTACGAGCACTATGGGGCCGTGGCCGCGCCGCTGGTGGTCGACAACCTGGTCATCGCCGGGGTCAGCGCCGGGGACACCGGCCTACGCGGATTCCTCGACGCGTACCATGCCGAAACCGGCGAGCGGGCTTGGCGGTTCTGGACGATCCCCGGCCCGGGCGAACCTGGGTCAGAAACCTGGGGCGACCCGGCCGTCATGGCACGGGGCTGCGGCGCCACGTGGCTCACCGGTAGCTACGACGCCGAACTCGACCTGCTCTACTGGTCGACCGGGAACCCGTGTCCCGATCTCAACGGCGAGCGACGTCCGGGGGACAACCTCTATACGAACTCGGTGGTCGCGTTGAAGCCGCAGACCGGTGAGCTCGATTGGTACTTCCAGTTCACCCCGCACGATACCCATGACTGGGACGCACAGGAACCGCTGCTGCTGATTGACGAAGCGTTCCAGGGCCGGCCGCGCAAGCTGCTGGTGCAAGGCAACCGCAACGGGTTCTTCTACGTGCTGGACCGTACCAACGGGCAATTCCTGCTGGGTGAACCGTTCGTCAATCAGACGTGGGCGGAGGGCCTGGACGACAGCGGCCGGCCCATCGTCCGACCCGGCTCCGATCCGACCGCCACCGGGTCGGACGTCTGCCCGGCGATTCGGGGCGCCACCAACTGGTGGGCGACCAGCTATCACCCGGGCACGAAGCTGTTCTACTTGCTGGCCCACGAATCCTGCATGACGTACACCAAGAACGACGACGATTGGCAGCGGGGTCGGAGCTGGTTGGGTGGCTCGGTCCGACTCGCGGACGGTTCGCCCAATCAGAAGTTCATCCGGGCTCTAGACATCCAGACAGGCGATGTCGCCTGGAGCTACGCGCAGACTGGACAGGCGCAGACGTATTCCGGCGTGCTGTCAACAGCCGGAGACCTGGTGTTCTTCGGCGAAGACAGCGGCGCGTTCGCCGCGCTCGACGCCCGCACCGGAGAACCGTTGTGGCACTTTCAGGCGAACCAAGACTGGAAGGCCTCGCCCATGACATACATGGTCGGCGGGCGGCAGTACGTGGCCATCGCCTCTGGACTGGGGTTCTGGGCGTTCGCGCTACCAGAGTGATTCGCCGGGATGCCTGGACCGCCGATTGGGAGCAGCCCCCCGGTGCGATGACGTCGCTCACAGGTCGTCCGCGGCCGGCGCGGCGGCCCCAGAACACCGCGCGCTTGCCTACCGTTGCAACACCTGATTGAGATACAATATGCGTCAGTGCGACGGTGATACGCATCCCCGCATGTGAAATTTGGGCCCTCGCCCGTGAATCGTGCCGCGCGTCCCGCGCCGGTTGAACGCGAGCGGTCCCGCCTCCATCGCAATTCGTCCCTGCGCCGCCCCTGGCGGCGGGCGGACGCTGATGAGTTCAAAGTTGGCGGCCATGTCGTCCGCCACGTGTGCAGATGTCCATCGCATTCGCGAATGCGAACGTTGTGTGTTGAAAGGTGAAATAGCGTGATCAACGACCTTGAATCCATCCGTAACATTGGCATCTCTGCCCATATTGATAGCGGGAAGACGACCCTGACGGAGCGGATCCTCTTCTACACCGACCGCGTGCATGCGATCCACGATGTCCGCGGCAAGGATGGCGTGGGCGCCAAAATGGACTCGATGGAGCTCGAGCGCGAGCGCGGCATCACCATCGCCAGCGCCGCGACCCACACCACCTGGCGGGACAACCACATCAACATCATCGATACACCCGGGCACGTCGATTTCACCATCGAAGTCGAACGCAGCCTTCGCGTGCTCGATGGTGCCGTGCTGGTCTTGTGTTCCGTGGCAGGCGTGCAGAGTCAGTCGTTCACGGTCGACCGGCAGATGAACCGCTACAAGGTGCCCCGTATCGCGTTTGTCAACAAGTGTGACCGGGTGGGCGCCGACCCCATTCGGGTGCGGGATCATCTGCGTGAGAAGTTGGATCACAACGCCGTGATGCTGCAGCTCCCTATCGGCCTGGAAGACAAATTCGAGGGCGTCGTGGATCTCATTCGCATGAAGGCGATCTACTTCGAGGGTGAACTCGGCGAGACGGTCGTGGAACGGGACATTCCCGACGAGTTGCAGGCCGACGCCGAGGCGTACCGCGAGGAGATGCTGGATGCGGTGTCTATGTTCTCTGATGAGCTCATGGAGGCAATCCTCGAGGGAGAGGTGACCGAGCCGTTGGTCAAAGCGGCTATCCGTAAGGGCACACTGTCCCTGCAGCTCACGCCCGTGCTCGTCGGCTCCGCCTACAAGAACAAGGGCGTGCAAACCGTGCTCGACGCCGTCGGAGACTACCTGCCCCATCCGCGCGATGTGAAAAACGAAGCCATCGACCTGGATAGTGCAGACGAAGACACCGTCGCGCTCGACGCCGACCCCGAGAAACCCGCGGTCGCGCTGGCCTTCAAACTCGAAGACGGCCGCTATGGTCAACTGACCTACATGCGCGTCTATCAGGGACACCTCACAAAGAGCACCGTCATCACGAACGCTCGCAGCGGCCGGGAATCGAAGGTGGGCCGTCTGGTCCGCATGCACTCCGAGGAGATGGAAGACATCGACTCGTGCGGTCCCGGCGACATCGTGGCGATCTTCGGCCTCGATTGTTACTCGGGCGACACGTTCACGGACGGCAAGGTCAACGTCAGCATGACCTCGATGCACGTGCCGGCGCCGGTTATTTCGTTGTCAGTGAAACCGGTAGACAACAAATCGCAGGTCAACCTGACCAAGGCGCTGCAACGCTTCACCAAGGAAGACCCGACGTTCCACGCCGGCTCCGACAAAGAATCAGGCGAAACGGTGATCCACGGCATGGGCGAACTACAGCTCGAGGTCTACATCGAGCGGATGAGGCGCGAGTACAACGTGGACGTCGAGGTCTCGCCGCCCCAGGTCGCCTATCGCGAGACGATCAGCCGGCGTGTCGACTACAACTACACGCACAAGAAGCAAACTGGTGGATCGGGACAATTCGGCCGGGTCGCGGGATACATCGAGCCGAATCCGGAGAGCGACTTCGAGTTTATTGACGAGATCAAGGGCGGGGTGATTCCACGCCAGTTCATCCCGGCGGTCAAGAAGGGCATGAAGTCCATGCTGGCCAAAGGACGCAAGATCGGGGCGCCCGTGGTGAACATCAGGGTCGTCCTCAACGACGGCGGCAGCCACTCGGTCGACTCGTCAGACGTCGCGTTCCAGGAGGCGGCGAAAGCGGCGTGGCGGGAAGCCTATGACAAGGGCGCGCCGAAGGTGCTCGAACCGATCATGCGCGTCGGAGTGGAAGCGCCCACCGAATTCGCGGGTGCCGTGCTGACCACCATTCTGCAGCGACGGGGCAGCGTCATCGGCCAGCAAGAGGTCGGTGGTATGACGATCTCCGAGGCAGAGGTACCGCTGGCGGAGATGTTCGGGTACGCCACGACGTTGCGCTCCTCCACGCAAGGCAAGGCCGAGTTCACCATGGAATTCTCACGCTACGTGGCGGTGCCGGCCTTGGTCCAGGAAGAGCTCATCGCGGACATCGCCAAGAAGGCCAAGGCCAGCTAGCGGGACCGCGGGGACCACAGCCGATGTACGCAGATCAAGTCAGCGCGAACAGCCCTATCCGCATTTTGGAGCACTGTTGCCGCGGTGGCTTGACTCCTGGCGAGTTGGGCGTGGTCATGGCCCGCGCTGGAGTCGGCAAGACGGCTTTCCTCGTTCAGGTCGGCCTTGATGCGGCCATGCGCAAGCAGCCAGTGCTGCACGTCGCCCTCGGACAGGACCTGGCACACGTCCAGTCGTGGTACGACGCGCTGTTCGACGACCTCGCGCACACGACCAGTTTGGACCACCGCGAGCAGGTCCGCGGTGACGTCAATCAGCATCGCGTCATTCAGGCGTCCAGTGATACGGACTTCAGCCACGAGCGTCTCGACGACATCCGCCGGGCACCAGACCGCCCGGGAGCGGGGCCTGGTGGAGCTGTCAGACGCGGAACTTGAGCGAGGGAGCGTGAGCGACGCGTACATCACGGCGCAGCTCCATCGGTCCTTCCCCGGAACACCGACGTTTCAGCGCCTCCTCAAGTCGATCTGGCACCAGGTGTCGACCGCGGGCGAAGTGTTCGTCATCGGAGAGATCCTCGACGATGACACGGTCAAAGGCGGCACAGGCTGGGGAGCCGAGTTGGCCAAGCACCTCCGAAAACGGCTGTATGTCTACGACCAGACCAAGGTCCAGTGGTTTACGTGGACTGGTGACCGTTGGACTGAAGTCGAAGCCTTGCGCATCCGCCGGACACGCTTCACCGGCACGGGCACACGTTTTCTCACGGACGCGGGCCGGCAGGCGATCGCGGACCTGTTCGAGCGGTCGTTCGGCGAGACATAGGTCCGGTCGACACGCCAGGCATCACCCTGCGACACCCACTGGGCGGAAATTATGATTAGCACCCACGACCTGTGTCTCCAGTACGGCGAGCGCGTCCTGTTCGAGGATGTGTCGCTGAAGTTCACCGAAGGCAACTGCTACGGCTTGATCGGACCGAACGGCGCCGGAAAGTCGACCTTCCTGAAGATCTTATCCGGCGATGTCGACCCGTTTTCCGGGCAGGTCGTCGTGCCGCCTGGTCTGCGATTGGCCGTCCTCAAACAGGACCATTTCGCCTTCAATGAGTTCGAAGCCCTGACGACGGTGTTGATGGGCCACGAGCGCCTGCACACCATCATGCAGGAAAAGGACGCGTTGTACGCGAAGCCTGATTTCAATGAAGCGGACGGTATGCGGAGTGCCGAACTCGAGGCCGAGTTCGGCGAACTGAATGGATGGGAGGCCGAAGCACAGGCCGGCGAGCTCTTGTGCGGACTGGGCATCCCGGTGCCACGCCACGGCGTGGCCGTCCGCGACCTCGACGACGGTGACAAAGTCCGGGTGCTGCTCGCGCAGGCCGTCTTCGGAGACCCTGACATCCTGTTGCTCGACGAGCCGACGAACCATCTGGACGTGGACTCGATTCTCTGGCTGGAGGAGTTTCTCCTCTCATTTCAGAACACGGTCATCGTGGTGTCCCACGACCGCCACTTTCTGAACAGGGTGTGCACCCACATCGCCGACATCGACTTCCGTCAGGTGCGAATGTACACCGGCAACTATGGATTCTGGCGCGAAGCCAGCGAGATGGCGCTCCGACACCGCCAAGCGAAGAAAGACAAGAATGACGACCGGGCCCGCGAACTCAAGGAGTTCATTGCCCGGTTCAGTGCCAATGCCTCCAAGTCCAAGCAGGCGACCTCACGTAAAAAGATGTTGGACCAGCTGGATGTAGAGGCGATTCCGCCCTCGTCCCGCAAGTACCCGCACATCTTGTTCGACACGTCGAAAGTGCACGGGAAAGCGATGCTGAGCGTGGAGAACCTGTCGAAGTCTGTCGGAGGCACCCCACTGTTCGAGGGGGTGAACCTGACGATCGGGCGAGGCGAACGCGTGGTCGTCGTCTCGCGCAATTCCGTGGCGGTGTCAGCCTTCCTCGAGGTGCTTTCCGGTGCGCAGGAACCGGACGCAGGGACGGTGAAGTGGGGCGAGTCGATCCGTCGTTCGTTTCTACCAAAAGACTACGGCCATCTGTTCGAGAACGACCTGAGTATCATCGATTGGCTCCGTCAGTACAGTAAGGAGAAGGACGAAGGGTTCATTCGACAGTTTCTGGGCCGCATGCTCTTCACCGGTGACGAGTCTCGCAAATCGGTCACGGTGCTGTCCGGCGGGGAGCGCGTCCGGTGCATGATTGCCCGGCTGATGCTTGAGGACCCGCAATGTCTGATTCTGGACGGTCCGACCAACCATCTGGACCTGGAGTCGATCACGTCGCTGAACACCGCGCTCGCCAAGCGCAGCGGCACCCTCATCTTCGGGTCACACGACGTCGAACTCATCGAGTCGTTGAGCGACCGGGTCATCGAGATCACCGACGACGGCCTGCTCGATCATCAGTACACCTACACAGAGTTTCTTGAGCGGCGCATCGCCAAGCAAGGCGAGCTGGTCGGCGCCTGAGCGCCATCGGACTGCGCGCACCAGCGCTGCCGCGACCAGGCGGCGCCCGGGAGCACGATGACAGGCAGGCCCGTGCGTGTGGCAGTCATCGACAGCGGTGTGAGCCTCCCTCACCCGCACATCGGTACCATCGCAGCTGGTGTGACCATCCGGCCCGATGGGTCGACCACTCCAGACTATTTCGACCGACTCGGCCACGGGACCGCCGTAGCCGCGGCTATTCAGGAGCGTGCACCGCGCGCGGAGCTCTTGGTTGTGAAGGTGTTCGACTGGGAGCTGTCAGCATCAGTCGAGACCCTGGTCTCCGCGATCGCCTGGGCCGCCAGCCAACACGTTGACCTGACCAATCTCAGTCTCGGCACCCGTCAACCGGATCAAGCCAACCGATTGCAGAAGGCGACCAGCGATGCGATGCGGTCGGGGACGCTCGTGGTGGCGGCCCGGGGCCCCGATGGCGTCGACTATCTCCCTGGCAGTCTGGACGGGGTCGTGCCCGTCGAGCTGGATTGGGACTGTCCTCGACTCGCAGTCTCCGTCGACGATGGCCGCGACGGGCGGCCACGGTGTCGCGCGTCCGGCTACCCCAGACCCGCACCTGACGAGGACGTCGAGAACGAGCTCCGTGGGCTCAGCCTGGCCGTGGCGAACGTCACCGGTCTGCTGGCACAACACCTCCCCGCGGACCGGCGGAGGTCGGTCACGACCGCGATCGAGGTATTGCGCCGAGTCCAGCGCGAGTTCAGTCCTTCCGACGAGCCATCGCGCATGCTGGGACGGTAGCGACCGTCCCGCGGAGCCCCAGCCAGTCGGCCGCGCAGCCGGCAAGACCTCAGTTCGGAAGCGCGAAGACAAAGATGTTGTTGCCAGCACTCGGCTGCACTTCAGGCGTCAATCCTTCCCGGCGACTCCCGGTGCTTGCCACCACATACTGCCGGCCATCCACCGCATACGTGATCGGAAACCCGGTCACCGGCGACCCAAGGTTGATCTCCCACAGCACGTCTCCATTTTCCTGGTCAAACGCGCGGAACCGTCCGTTGCCGTCGCCACCGAACACGAGCCCCCCACCGGTCGCCGCCAAGGCGTAGGTCGCCGCCCGTTGCTCATGCAACCAGCTTGTCTGACCGGTTTCGACGGAGATCGCCCGAACGGTGCCGAGCTGATCGGTCCCTGGCGGCAGCTCGAATCGGGCGGCCAAGCGATAGATCGCAAGGCCACCGTCCATCGTCGAGAGAACCCTCGCGCAGGTCTGCTTGAGCGGGTAGAACATGGTATTCGTCAACGGGCTGTAGGAACCCGCCGGCCAATTCTTTCCGCCGGCCCACGACGGGCAGGACACCACTTCCTGTCCCAGCCCCGTGAACACCACCTCGGAATTCTCGGTCACCGCGCCAGTGCCCCCGTCAATGCTGCTGATGACGTTCTGCGGCACGGTCGGCGTTGCCCAGAGAAACTCCCCGGTTTCGCGGTCGAGCGTGTAGACGACACCGGTCTTCCCCGGAATACCAGTCAATACTTTTCGCACCTCACCCGGCACAAGTCGCGGATTGATCCAGGACACGGCGCTCGCGTCCGGCGTCACCGCCGTATCGACCAGCAGTCGTTCGTACGGATGGTCGAGGTCCCAGTGGTCATTGAGATGCTGGTAGTACCACCGGATCTCACCGGTGTCGCCGTCTATTGCAAGCGTGGAATTGTGGTAGAGATGCCGGTTCTCGTGACCGCCAAGCATGAACTTCGGCGCCGGTGACGTAACGGAGGTCCCGACGTAGACAAGATTGAGCTCAGGGTCAAAACTGGGCACCATCCAGGACCCGACATGCATGCGGTCCTCATACGGCACACCGCCCCAGGTCTCGTCGCCCGGCTCACCGGGTCGAGGAATCAGCCGCGTGCGCCACAACTCGTCCCCGGTGGCGGTGTCGTGGGCAAGAATGACGCAGGAGACGGGCCCGGCCCGCGGCCGGCAGCTCCGTCCAGAGATCGCCTTGCCATTGGCGATGATGGGACCTGAGGAGTGTCGGGCCGGGTGCACGCGATAGTCGAAGATCTGCTCCTCCCAGACGAGTTCGCCGGTCTGGACGTCGAGCGCGTAAATGTAGTCGTCGTTGCTGGTATCGATGATGAGGTTGCCGTAGATCGCGATGTTCCGGTTGCTCTCGGTCAGCCCGCCCATGATCTCGGCGACATCATCCGGGATGTCGCGACGATACTCCCACTTCAGATCGCCGGTCACCGCGTCGATCGCCTGCACCACCTCGTTCGGGTTCGGCATGTAGAGCGTGCCGTCGTAGGCCAGCGGTGTCCCTTCCTGCGCGCCAGGCGCGAGCGCGCGGGTCCACACCATCTGCAGCTCGCTCACGTTCTCACGGTCGATCTGGTCCAGGGGGCTATACCCCCAGCCATTGAGCGTGCGGCGCCACATCAGCCAGTCGTCTGGCGACGGGTCTTGTAGCATCGCATCGGTGACGGGCACGAACCCCTCGTTCGGCACCGCGGTCTGAGCCATGGCAGGGGCGGCACCCAGCCCAGGCAGCGCGATCGCGGAGACGAGAGCCAGTGTGGGTGCAAGAGCGAAGCGTTGCTGGGACATCGTAGGACTCCAGAAATAGCCGTGTTGACGGTCGGTCGCCCTCGATTCTACTCAACTCGCGCCGCCATCGCGTCGGGAAGCGCCCGACCGCAGTGAGGGCCGCTGTCGGCTGGACGCACCCGTGGTACCCACAGGGCCCCGTCTCGCATACTCTTGAGGCATGTCCGAAGAGCCGACATACTTCGACTCTCCTGCCGCCTTTGGGCGGTGGCTTCGCCGCCACCCCGACTCCGAGCGCGAACTGTGGGTCGGCTTCTACAGGAAAGCGACCGGCACGCCAAGCCTGACCTGGCCCGAGTCGGTCGACGAAGCGCTGTGTTACGGCTGGATCGACGGGAAGCGGAGGCGGGTTGACGAGGCCAGGTATACCATCCGGTTTACGCCGAGGCGACCCAAGAGCCACTGGAGCGCCATCAACCTGGGACGTGTGGAAGTCTTGGTCGAAACGTGACGGATGCAACCGGCCGGTTTGGCGGCCTACACGGCACGCCCCCCTGCCCGCGCTGACGGTTACTCATACGAGAACCGGCCAGACGAGCTGCCCCGTCCGTTTCTGACCCGGCTGAAAGCGAATCCAACGGCCTGGACGTTCTACCGGGCACGGCCGCCATCGTATCGCCGGGCTGCGACGTGGTGGGTCGTGAGCGCCAAGCGAGCTGACACGCGAGACCGTCGCCTGCAGCGCCTGATCGACGACTCTGCGGCCGGGCGTACCATCGGCCCGCTGACGCTCCCTTCATCGTCGTAGCGACGAAGGGCATCTGCGGAGGAACCTCACCCGGAACCTGATCCGGAATATCACGCGGGATGTGAAGATAGTGACGGCAACAACGAACCTATGAAACCGTGGAAAGAGCTCGGCCAGACAGACACCCCGGACGGCAACGACATGCGTTTGACGGAGCGGGACGGCGAATACGTGATTTTGGTGAACGGCCAGACCCTCATGTCGAGCCGCGCGCATGGATCCGAAGAGTCACTCGCGACACGCGCATGCGGGAGACTGGCGGCCGTCGAGCGTCCCCGGGTGCTGGTCGGCGGACTCGGCATGGGATTTACCCTGCGAGCCACCCTGGACCTGCTCCCGTCGGACGCAATCGTCACGGTGGCGGAGCTCGTGCCGGCCGTGGTTCAGTGGAACCGCGGCCCACTGGCGCCGCTGGCGGACCACCCGCTCAACGACCGGCGCGTGCGTATTGACGTCACGGACGTCGGCTTCACCTTGCGCGCAAGTCCCGGCCAGTTCGATGCGATCCTCCTGGACGTCGACAACGGACCCTCGGCGTTTACCTCGCTCAATAATTGCGGCCTCTACGACAATGCCGGCGTCGCAGCCGCCTATGCGGCGCTCAAGACCGGCGGCACACTGGCGGTCTGGTCAGCCTGGGACGACCGCAAGTTCGAGCAGCGCCTCAGGTTCCACGGATTTGCCGCGCAGTCCGACCGCGTCCGAGCCCGCCGAGAAAAGGGCGGCTCCAAGCACACCATCTTCGTAGGCGTGAAACAGGATTACGCCGCGGATCGCACCCGTCCACGTCGATAATCGACAGCGCAGGCTCTATTTCGAGCGCGGCAGTGCTACACTAGCCTGTTTGCCCCCGCCCTTTGTTCCGAACAGCTCAAAATTATCAGTTCATTTCTCGCGAGGCCCCCGTGCACGACGAAGAGACACCACCTGTATCTGGATTCGCCGCCCTCGGCTTGGCTCCGGCCGTGTTGCGCGCCATCGAAAAAATTGGCTACGAACAGCCCACACCGATCCAGGCTGGGAGCATCCCCCCCCTGCTGGCCGGCGGTGATTTGATTGGCATGGCCCAGACGGGAACTGGGAAGACTGCGGCGTTCGCTCTCCCCTTGCTCTCCCGAATCGATCTGAGTGTCGCCAAACCCCAGCTCCTCGTGCTCGCGCCGACCCGCGAGCTGGCGATTCAGGTGTCAGAAGCGTTTCAACGCTATGCCAGCGAGATGTCGGGGTTCCACGTCGTCCCGCTCTACGGCGGGCAGGAATACGCCGGCCAGCTCCGACAACTCCGCCGTGGCGTGCACGCGGTGATAGGAACCCCGGGCCGGGTGATGGACCACCTCAACCGGGGAAGCCTTGTGCTCGACGGACTGCGGACGCTCGTGCTCGACGAGGCCGATGAGATGCTGCGCATGGGTTTTCTCGACGACGTGGAGTGGATCCTGCGTCATACGCCGAAGACCCGTCAGACCGCCCTGTTCTCGGCCACGATGCCGACACGGATTCGCGCGGTCGCCGAGACCTACCTGCGGGAGCCGAGCGAGGTCCGCATCGTGTCGGAAACGGCCACCGTCACGGATACCGTGCAGCACGCGTGTCTGGTTCACGGCCCGGACAAACTCGACGCACTCACCCGGCTGCTGGAGACCTCCGACTTTGACGGTATGCTGGTCTTCGTACGCACCAAGACCGCGACGATGGAATTGGTCGAACGCATCGAAGCCCGCGGGTTCGCGTGTGGCGCGCTCAACGGCGATATGAACCAACAGGCGCGCGAACGCACCGTCGGCCGGTTCAAGGGCGGCACGCTCGACATTCTGATCGCCACCGATGTGGCCGCCCGCGGCATCGACGTCCCCCGGATCAGCCACGTCATCAACTACGACATTCCCTACGACGCCGAGGCCTACATCCATCGTGTCGGACGCACGGGTCGGGCCGGTCGCGGCGGCACGGCCATCACGTTCGTGACCGCGCGCGAGCGACGACTACTGGGAGCCATCGAGCGCGCCACGCGTTCGCCCATTGCATGGCTCGACCTCCCGGGGCGCAAGGAACTCGCCGAACGCCGGATCGGGGTCTTCAAACAGAAGATGCAGACGGTCCTCGCCGGCGAAGAGGAGCTCGACTTCTTCCGCCAGCTGATCCGAGATTTCGCGACAGAGAACGGGTGCTCGACGGAGGATGCCGCGGCGGTGCTGGCGTTCCAACTACAGCGCGAGCGACCGCTGCAGCCCCCGGCGGACAAAAGACGCCCGCCAAGCCCCTCGGCCTCGCGTAAAGAGCGACGACCCGCCGCGTCGGGAGGAGCGTCACCGTCCTACGGAGGCGACACGTCGCGAGAGCGCTACAGAATCCAGGTCGGCCGCTCCCATGGGGCGACCGCCCGCCACATCGTCGGGGCGTTGGCGAACGAGGCCGGACTCAGTGGAAAATCGATCGGCCGGGTTCAGCTGAACGAGACGGACAGTACGGTCGAACTGCCGACTGGCCTTCCGGGCGAGGTGCTGCTACGGCTGCGACGGGTGCGGGTCCTCAAGCAACCGCTGGCGATCCAGCTCGATACCGAGAGCGCTCCCCCCCCGCGGGCCCGGCCAGCGAGTGCGCGACCCGAACGGTCCCGTTCGTACTCCAAGGGCGAGCCCGCCCCCGTGTCTCGCGCGAAACCCAAGCACGCCGCGGCCGAAGTCAAGTGGTGGGACAAGAAGAAGGGCGGCGGAAAAGCCTCTCCGCGCGGCAAGTTGGTGAAATCCAAGAAGCGCGGGGTGGTGGGCTAGAATAGGCGGCTCATCCGCTACGAGGAATCCGCACCCATGAACCTCGTGATTCACTGTCTTCGCCGTGCCTCGGTCTGCGCCCTCGCGTGGTGTCTCCCTGTAGCAGCACTCGCGCAGCCCATCACCCGCGCCGCGGACGCGCCCGTGGCGCAATCGCATCGCGTCGCTGACGGCCCGACCGTCGACGGCGACGTGCTGAACGACCCGGCCTATGCGGACGCGGTCCCCGCGACCGGCTTTGTGCAGAGCCGGCCGGTCGAAGGCGCACCGGCATCAGAGCGCACAGAGGTGCGCATCGTCTACACCGCCGACACGTTGTACTTCGGCATCATTTGTTACACCGACGACGCCAGCACCATCATCGCCGCCGACAGTCGTCGCGACTCTGACCTCACGGAAACGGATAGCTTCCAGATCCTCCTCGACACGTATCGGGATCGGCAGAACGGCTTCGTCTTTGGGACCAACCCGGCTGGCGTCGAGTACGACGGCCAGGTCACGAACGAAGGACAGGGCAGCGGAGGGTCTGGCGGGCGTCCTGGCAACAACCGACAACAAGGCGGCTCTGGCGGCGGCTTCAATCTCAATTGGGATGGGGCATGGCAGGTGGCCACGACGGTGACCGAGATCGGATGGACGGCCGAGATTGCCATCCCGTTCAGAACACTCCGCTACCCGGCCAACGAGGGTCAGAGCTGGGGACTGAACTTCCAGCGCAACATCCGGGCTCGCAACGAACAGGTCTACTGGTCGCCACTCCCGCGTCAATTCGACATCAATCGGATCTCTTTGGCGGGAGAACTCCAGGGCCTCGAGGTCCCCCCCCAGCGCAACCTGCAATTGACGCCGTATCTCTTAGGTCAGTCGCTGACCCGCACCGAGGACTCGCGCACCATCAGAACCGGTGACTTCGGCGCCGACCTCAAATACAGCGTTACACCGAGCCTGACGCTCGACCTCACTTACAACACCGACTTCGCCCAGGTCGAGGTGGACGACCAGCAAGTCAATCTCGACCGCTTCAACTTGTTCTTTCCAGAAAAACGCCCGTTCTTCCTGGAGAACGCCGGCATCTTCTCCGTGGGGCAACCGGGTCAGGTCGACATCTTTTTCAGTCGCCGTATTGGGCTGAGCGACAACGGCGCGCAGGTCCCAATCATCGGCGGTGGGCGGCTCTCTGGGAAGATCGGTTCCAACACGAATGTCGGCTTTCTGAATATGCAGACCGCGGCGGTCGGCTCGACCGGCACACCGCGACAAAACTTCACCGTCGGACGCATCAGACAGGACTTGGGCCGCTCCAATGTCGGCGTCATGTTCGTCAACCGCCAAAGCAACGGAGAACTCGCCGGCACCGAACTGGCCGGCAATGACTACAACCGGACCTTCGCCGTCGACGGACGATGGGGTATCGGCCAAAGCGGCACGATCTCCGGCTTCGCGGCGGGGACGGATACGTCTGGCCCGACGGAGGAGACGGCGGCCCCAACCGCAGCCTCACACGCCTACGCCATCACGACCGAGTATCAGTCCCAACAGGCCCGTCTATCCCTCGGATACACGGAGGTCGCCCCGAACTTCAACCCACAGGCCGGTTTCCTGGCCCGTGACAGCTACCGACGGGTCAACGGCAGCGTGTTCACCACGTTCCGCCCAGAGAACTTTTGGGGCCTCCTTGAGGTTCGGCCGCACGTCTTTCACAACACCGTGTTCGACTTCGACACCGGCGACCACGAAACACAGTTCACCCACATCGACAACCATCTCGAGTGGCGAAACGGGTACGAGATTCACACCGGGATGAACATTACGCGGGAGGGAGTTCTTGAGCAGTTCGAGATTTTCCCCGATGTATTCATTCCGCCGGGCACGTACGACCACCAAGAGATGCAACTGGCCGCGAACACCAATCTCGGCGCCCCGGTGAACGGCAATATCAACGTCATCGTCGGCGGGCTCTTCGGTGGCGACCGGGTCACGATCACACCATCCGTTGCCGCCCGCGTCGGCGAGACCGTCAATGCGGTTTTCGAGTGGAGCTACAACGACCTGAAGCTGCCGGGCGGGGCCTTCACGACCAATCTCGTCCGTCTCCGCGTGTCGTACTCGTTTACGACACGCATGTTCTTGCAGGCGCTGGTCCAGTACAACGACCGAGCCGACCTGTGGTCTTCCAATCTCCGATTCGGGCTGCTCTCAGACGCCAACACCGGCCTGTTCATCGTCTACAACGACATTCAGGGACTGGGGAGCCATATCCCCACCGGCGCCGGCCGGACGTTAACGCTCAAGTACAGCGCGTTGTTCGCCCTGCTGAATTAGCCATCAGACGGGGCTGCGCCCAGGTTTCCGCGCCGCGTCGCGCGCTCCCAGGGCTTCGACGTGCTGCATCAGTCCTCGGCACCCTGCACCACTCTCCCGATGCACGCACCGCCATCCCTCGTGGTCTTCGAGCTTGCCGCGACCGCGTCGGCCACCGGCGCTGCGCTCCGGCTCGCCACGACCGCCGTCATGGGTGCCATGGAGCTCCTGGCAGACGGCAACACGATCCCCTTCATCGCGCGGTATCGAAAAGAGCGCACGGGCGGCATTGACGAGGTCCAGATCGGCGCGATCGCCGACGCACTGACCACCGCCAAGGAATTGGTGGATCGAAAAAACCGCGCCCTCAAGTTGATCGCCGAGCAGGGCACACTGGACCGCGCGCTGGAACGAGCGATTCGGGACGCGTCCCACACGCAACAGGTGGACGACCTGTATCGACCGTTCAAAACGACCCGCCAGACACGGGCCGCGACGGCACGACAACGTGGGCTAGAGCCGCTCGCGGACATCCTGGCCGCCCAAGCCACGCTCACCGCGACACGCACCGCTGTGCTGGCGCCTTTCCTCGATCCGGCCCGAGACGTCGCTGACGAGGACGCCGCGTTAGACGGAGCCAGCGACATCCTGGCCGAGCGCTGGTCCGCAGCCCCCTCGACCCGTGCCTGGCTACGTGGCCAATTGGGCCGAGGCTTCATCAGAACACGGAAGAAACGGGGCTACGCCGGCGACGACCACCGCTTCGAACAGTTCTACGACCATCGAGAACCGATCGGACAACTGGCCTCACATCGCCTTCTCGCCATGAAGCGGGGCGAGGCCGAGAACGCGTTGTCGCTGACGCTAGAGGCGGACGACGACGGCATCACGGCCGCGCTCGACCGACAGTGGCTGACCAATCAGTATTTCATGTTCAGGCGCGACCTCGAAGCCACCGTCCGTGACTGCTACACGCGTCTGTTGAAACCGTCGATCTCGAGCGAGGTGCTGGCATCGCTGCGAGAGATCGCCGAACAGGGCGCCATCGCCGTGTTCGCCACAAATCTTGGCGATTTGTTGCTGGCACCACCAGCATCCGGCAAGGTGATCCTCGGTATCGATCCGGGGTTCAGAACCGGATGCAAGGTGGCGGTCATCGATGGTACCGGAAAATTCGTCGGGCATACGACGGTGTACCCGACCGCGCCGACGAACGACATCGCGGGAGCCGAGCGCGAACTCACACGACTGATCGACGACTACGGCGTGGAGTTCATTGCCATCGGCAACGGCACCGCCTCGCGCGAAACCGCGGACTTCTGCAAGCAGCTCGAACGGTCACGGCCAGGCGTGACGGCGGTCGTCGTCAATGAATCAGGAGCATCGATCTACTCCGCGAGCGCTGTAGCGAGAGAAGAGTTCCCCGCCCTCGACCTTACGGTTCGCGGGGCGACCAGCATCGCCAGACGCCTCCAGGACCCGCTGGCCGAATTGGTAAAAATCGACCCCAAGTCGATCGGTGTCGGCCAGTACCAGCACGATGTCAATCAGGTGCAACTCAAGCACGCGCTCGACCGGGTCGTCGGCTCATCGGTCAATCGAGTCGGGGTCGATGTGAACACCGCCTCAGCCTCATTGCTCTCCCATGTGGCCGGGATCGGTCCCAAACTGGCCCACGCTATCGTGGCGCACCGGGACGCCAATGGCCGGTTCGACACGCGCCACGCGTTGTTGACGGTCCCGCGCTTCGGCGCGCGCGTGTTCGAGCAGTCGGCTGGATTTCTGCGGGTGCGTGACGGATCTGAACCGCTCGATGCTTCGGCCGTCCATCCCGAGAGCTACTACGTGGTGCAGCAGATCGCGTCCCGTCTCGCGTGTCGACCGGCCGCGTTGCTGGACAACCGCGACACCCTACGGACGGTGACCGCGGAAAGCCTGGTCGACGACCGGATCGGACTGCCGACCGCCCGCGACATTCTGTCTGAGTTAGCGGCGCCAGGCCGCGACCCGCGGCGGGAATTCGAACCGGTGCGCTTCGCCGACGGGGTGACCTCGATCGACGACGTGGAGCGCGGGATGCGACTCGAGGGCGTGGTCACCAACGTGACGCACTTTGGCGCGTTCGTTGACATCGGTGTCCACCAGGACGGCCTGATACACGTCTCCGAACTCGACACGCATTTCGTCCAGGACCCGACGACCGTCGTCAAGGTCGGCGATCGGGTGCAGGTCGAAGTGCTCGATGTCGACTCACGACGCCGTCGTATCGGATTGTCGCGGAAACGCGTGCTCGCGCCGCGCGCCCCCGCGGGCACGTGTTCGGCTAGCGGCTCGTCGTTGCCGATCGCAGGGCGTCCATAACGTCCGCGATCCGCGGCCTGTTCATCGTCTACAACGACATGCAGGGACGAATGAGCCCTGTCCGGACCGACGCCCCGTATTAGGCTCCCGTCTCATTTCTCATTCGTGAGCCAGAGCACTTGCCCGCCCGAGCGGTCTGTCTGCGTCGCGGCCGTGTCAATCTCGACGCCGTCTGCCGTGGTATCCGGACCGGCCTGGAACAGCTGATACCCCCGCACCGCAACATTGGGCACACTGCTCGCAGACTTCCAGTAGTGCTGAAACTTGAGCTCGTAGTACAGCTGTTCTCCGGTCAAGACCGCGGCGGCGCCCACATAGAGACCCGGCACGTAGCCCGACTCAGAGACCGCGTCGTACCAGGCATTGCAGTAGCTGACCACGACGTCGGCGCTGAATGTGGACGCAATGCCCTCCAGATCGCACCAGACATTGACACCCACCGGGAATCCGACGTCGCGCGCATTCGTCGCGGCCGCGGCCCCGTAGGCCGACCCCAGCGCCCCGGTCGGCGCCCACCCCGCGGAGCGCACATGCTGCACGGCCATCAAGGCGAGGCCTGCATCCAGAATGGACAGCGCTTCGCCGTGGCTCAGATCGCCGGGTTCGGGGGCGTCCAGCGACACATAGCGGACGCAAAAACGGAAACCTGCGCCACGCAACTGCGTGGCCGTCTGCGCGCTCAGCACGGTATCCGTGTCGAAACCCGAGACACCGGACGTGGCTGATTGAATCGTTCCAGGAAGGGTCATGGGTACTCTGTCGCCTCACGCGGGGCCGACGATGGCGCGCGCCTAGGGTTGTGCCGGGTGTTGCTCCAGATGCCGCGCGCTGCCGAGAATGCCGGTCACCGCGCGGTTCCCCTCGTGACACGCGTACTCATACAGGTCGTAGCTCATGTCGCGCTTGAGCGGTAGCTCCAAGGCCCACGGCTGGGTGTAGACGTTTGCGTCCTCGACACGAACCTGCCAGTCCAGCACGTTCTCGGCCACCCTGGTAAACCGCTCAACCAGCGTGAGTGCGTGACTGACCGGCACCCCGTGCATACGTCCGGCGTTCTGGTTCGGCGTAATCCACCCCTTGTCGGTGAAGTGGGAGGTCTCGACGACCAGGGTCTCCCCTTCCCAGTGCCCCCGCGTGTCACCCATCCACTGCGTAATCTTGGGATCGATGTGGGGACGGTCGTCCAGCGGGATGATTCGCAGCTCGCGAACCATCTCGTAGAGAATGACGACATACCCGGGGACCTGAAAGATATGGTTGCCGGTGTTGTACGAATTGGGGATCATCGAGCCCGGCATCCCGCGTGTGATACACCGGCTGTAGGGACTCATGGTGTCGTGGGAATCGGCGCGGTGGGCAACGACCCACGCCGCCCGTTCCTCGGCCTCGCCGCGGGTCGGGACACGACCACTCGCCGGCTCCACCACCATCGAGGTACGACGGGTGGGGACAACGGTGTCACGGCGGTCGAACCAAAAGTCGTTGTATCCCCGTTCCCAGGGCACCCCGGCCACGGTCCGCCGACCACCCGGCGCGTTGTCTCGGTCGCGCTTCGCGGCCCCACCCTGCTCTACCGCCGCCGCTTCTTCTTCGGTCAAGAAGGCCTGGTCGCCAAGATGGGCCGGACGCTCCAGGGGCGTCAACGTGTCGTTTGTCCAGATGCCGGAGATGTCTGGTTGTCCGTCGGGCGTACGTGGTGCGCGGTAGTCAACGTCACCGGACGACTGAACGGCCGAACCGGTGGCGTGCAACACGCCCAACAGGGCGGCGAGCGCCAGGGCAGTGACGGGAGAGCGTATGACTCGCAGCATAGGACTCAATTGTATCGAACCAGTCGTCGACGCCGTTGGTCGTGCGTCTCGGTTGAGGGAGGCCCGCATTCGGGGACGGCGGTGACGAGCAGAGGGCCTGTGGCCGAAGCCTGGTCGCGCGCAACAGCCGGCTCTGGTCATGTCGCAGACGTTCGGTACAGGTGGGATGAAACTGATGGGGGTCCAGACCCCGGCCTGGGACCAGATGGTCCCAGACCGAGTGATTGGACTCGGGTCGGCGGGGCTGCCCCCCGCCGACGCTAGCCGACCGTCAGGCCGGCTTGCGTCGCGATCTCGCGGATGCGGGTCGCGTGGGTCGGGTTCGCCCCCATGACCTCGAGCAGGCGCCGAACGACCTGGGACTTCTGCTCCGCGTCCAGCGAGCTGGCCGCGCTCGCAGCGTCCCGCACCGCGGCGTGGCAATCAGCCTCGTAGGTAATCGACCCGCACTCGGCCGTCAGGTTGGCCAGGAGCGCGGCGGTACCGGAAGCGGCCACCGCTCCGCTACTACCGAAACGTGCCTCCGCTTGCTGAATTTCGGCCGTCGCGCCACGACGAATATTCGACGCTTCGGTCCCGGCCTGAAAGCAGGTAAAGCCCGGCCGGTCCGCCCAGCGAAGCGGCGCACACGCATGAATGCCCGCCCCTTGGGCGGCAGCCAACACCTCGTCAATGAGCCCCTCGTATTCGGTATCGCCTTCACCGAAACCGGAGAAGTTGCCGAGGTCGCCGCTCGCGGCGAAGATCCCTGTGACGCCAGGCACCTTGGCAATCTCGCGGGCGTTCTCCACCCCTTCCAAGGTCTCGATCATCAGAAACAGAATGACGTTGTCGTTCCAGGTCTGGCGGTATCCGCCTGGCACATCGTTCCAAATCTCACTCGCTCCCTGGCCGCCACCATTGCTACGACGCCCGAGCGGGGGGAAGTAGGTCCAGTCGACCGCCGCCTGTGCCTCCTCGACCGAATCGATCGTGGGCACCACGATGACGGCAGCGCCCATGTCAGTGGCGTGCTGAATTTCGCGCTCGTCGGCATACGCCACACGCACCCCGGGCACGGCGGGTCCAGGACAGGTCCGCCAGAAGCGCGCCACTTGCTCCCATGACGTCGCCTCGTGCTGCATCTCGACCCAGATGAAGTCATAGCCGGCCGCCGCCATCGCGCAGTAGGTGCGCGGGTCGGTCGCCCGGACGGTACCGCCAATGAGCGGCCCGCCCGAAATCAGCTTCCGTTTCGCCGCACTCCAGATCTCACCGGTTGCGTCGTCGTCGGACTCAAAGCGAGAGCCGTACTCAAAGTCGTCCGCACTGAAGTCCTGTGCCGCCGCAGTTCGGGGCGTGGCGCCGATCAGAAAAATGGCGGCGATGGTGCCCAACGCTAACAGGGGTTTCATACTCATGGCATCCTCATTTCGGTGGTGTCTGCGCCGCGACACATCGCTCAGCCTGCCGCAGCTACGGCCGAAGTGTAATACGGGCCACGGCACCAT
>CAWWAF010000034.1:0-31981 GCA_963934795.1 uncultured bacterium | reverse complement strand
CCGCGTTTGCGGGCGTGTATTGTCGCGCGTCGTTTGCTCCGCGTCGTTCGCCTGATGCCGGGTTACGGGAGGCGGCGCAGGATCTGCAGGTCGGCCAGTTTGGTGGAGTCCTTTCGGCCGACTCGGGTCTCTTCCCAGGGACCGCAGACTGCGCGGAAGTCACACCAGGTGCACGCCCCCTTGCGTGGGGCCGGCAGCACGACACCGTGTTCGATCGCCCGGTCGATGATCTCGAGGACCTCCAATCCGTGCCGGCGCTCCGTCTCTCCCAGTGTGATGGAGCGGCTGGCATAGCCGCCCGCCACGGTCGCAAAGAAGAGTCGCGACTCGTTGACCGGGCGCCCCAACGCGTGTTCGACCGCCAGACCGTAGAGCACGGGTTGGAGCACCTCTCCTCGCCCCACGATCATCCGATCTCGGGTGCGGTTCTTCCCGGTCTTGTGGTCGGTGACCCGCAACTCGCCTTCGGCCGTCGGTCGTCCCCTCGCCTCGACGAGATCGACGATTCCGTGCAGTTTCCACTGCCCGTCAATCACAGCGGGCTCCGGCAGGCTGCGTGGATCGCGGCCGGTGCCGGGGCCAAAACCGAACCCTAGCTCAGCCCGTATCGGTACCCACTCCCCGTCCTCATTCGCCACGTGATGCACCCAGCCCTTGAGGTCGGTGCGCATAGCCTCCACTTCATCGATCCAGACTCGCTCGATCGCCGGCGCGAGATCCTCTCGATACCGATCCGCCAACTGGTTGAGCGTCTCGTCTAGCAGCGTTTCGGCCTCCGCGAGTTTGTCGCGGGTCACCGGCAGTGCCTCGCGCGCTTCCAGCGCGCGCACGAACTCGGCCTGGACTTCGTGGAACATGCGACCGCGGGTCAGCGGGTCCAATCGCTCAAGCGACTCGATTTCGTCACGGGGATGCAGGCGAAAGATCGAGGCTAGCAGGAACTGATACGGACACATCGCGAATCGTTGGAGGGCCGACACGGAGTAGGGACGAGCTGAGAGTCGGTGCTGGTCGAGCGCCGCTCGCGCCGGGGGATCCGGCTGGTAGATCCCGTCGTATTTCGTCCAGGCTGGCATCCACCGGGCCCATCGAGTGAGGAGCGACCGTCGCAGGCCGGGGTTCAACTCCAGCAGATACCGGGCTCGCCCCGTCAGTTCCGGGGACACGGTGCGACGCAGCAACGGTCCGAGCACAGAGAGGTCGTGTTCGGTGTCGTCGATCGCCCGTTCGGGGTCAGGCGGTGCCGGCCACGCCAACCGGGCGCCCACGCGGGCGAACGCTCGCCGTTCGGTCACCGCGAAATCCGGGACGCGTCCCGTCCGCGCGCGCTCAAGGTCCAGCGCGTAGAACGACGGTACACGGGGGCGTGAGTCGCCGAGCTGTAGCCGGGGGTACGACAGATACAGACGTTGGGTCGCGGCGCCGACGGCCAGGCGCAGGAGCAGCCGTTCGTCGCCGGCTCGGTCGTCCAGCAATGGCAACCCAAGTCGGTCGGCCGTGGTGCCGGTGACAGAGCCCGTGGGCGGCGAGGCGGCGCGGTTCAGGATACGGCGGTGTTCGTCCAGCAGCAGTGGATCCTGGCGCTGTTTCTGGGGGAAGATCCGCTCCGCCAGTCCGGGCACGAAGACGACATCGAACGCACGCCCTCGCACATGCTCAGGCCCACCGACAAATATTCGCCCGTACCGCCTGGCTGGTGGGTCTTCTTGCAGCAGTGTCAGGCGTTCGGCAAGCACGTTTTGCACCTCGGCAAGCGGGACCGGGCCAACCTCTGCCATCGGTCTCAGTTCGCCAAGCGCGGCCAGGACTCTGTCCGGTCGTTCGAGCACCATCGGGGCCAGCGCGTCGAGCCGGTCCAGCCATTCGCCCCACGTGGCATCGGCAGGGAACGCACCGAGCCGATCGATGACTGGCAGGGCGAATCGGCCGAGGTGGCGTAGGTTCACCAAGTCGCTCTGGACCCGCGTCACACGGGACGACTCGGGATCTTCTCGCTGGCACGCCTGGAGCCGAATCTCCAGTTCTCGTTCGAGACCCGCGAGTCGCCGGGTCCAGCGGTCATGACCACCGATGACGGCCGACTCGACAAGCAAGCGGTCCCAACGCCACGGAGTGCGGAGGGTCCCGTCGACCACGGGAAACGTGTCCTCATCATCAGCGCCGGCCGGCGGGTCTGACGCCGGCACATCGGCCTCGGCGAGATCGAAGAGTGAGGGCTGTTCCGGTACCAGCTGGTCACTGTCGTCCGGGGGCACCCAGCGCCCGCGGTCAAGCGGCGGAGCACCGACCTGGTCTGGGACGGGGACCTGTCCCAGAGAGAGATACTCCGAGAACCGTCGGGCGGACAAGCGTTCCGCGGCGCAGGCCAGCAGCGCAAGAAACGCGCGCCCTGCCGGATCGGGCGCGCGTGTGCCGCGTACGAACCACGCCTCGACACCAGCTCGACGCAGCGCTGTCTCAAGAAGCGCTGTGTACACCTGGGGCGCTCGTAGCAACACCGCCATCCGGTCTAAGGGAATTCCCCGACGCGCCTGCTCGTGGACGGCCCTGGCGATTTCCACACACTCGCGCGACTCGCCGGGCGCGGAGAACAACGCGACGACATCCGGCTCGTCGGGCTGGGCCGGGTCAGCCGTCCCTGAAGCATCTTCATGCGCGATCGGCTCGAAGAGTCGCTCCCGCACCCTGGCGAGCGGGCCGCTGCCGGCCGGTGAGGCGGCGCTGGGTCCCGTCACCGTGCCTAGCCCGCTGAGAGCGGTGGTGGTTCGTTCGTCGCCAACGGGCACCGTTGCGAGGAACCGACTGGCGCGACCGGCCAATGCGGATACCAGCGCACGGGTGGCCTCATCGCGTACCGGCACATCGACCAGTACGACCGGGACGTCCAGGCGCAGTCCTCCCGCCGGCGCGGCCTGGCGCGCCTCTTGGCTGGAGGCGATGGTGGTCGCAGCCAGTCGATACAGGTCGGGGATATCGATCAGTCGTGCCTGTTCGAGGTGTTGCGCGTACCGTGCGGCGAGCCGGGCCAGGTCCGCCCCCACCGCGCCGCACTGGTCCAAGCGGCCCGCGTCGATATCACTGACGCGCAGCTCGTCGAGGGTGGAGGCCAAGGTGCGCCCGAAGCTCCGTAGTCTGGCGATCGGCGACAAGTAGGACAGTGTGTCCGCTTCCAACTCATCAAAGGCGGCGCGGGCGGCGACTGCTTCGGCGCCCAGCCGGGTGGACGGCGCCAGATCGCGCGCGGCCAACTGAGTCGCGGTGACCCGGGCTGCCAGCTGCCGCAGGCTGAAGCGGTGGAGCCCGAAGGTGGCGCCACGCCGAACAGACTGGTCCCGGACCAGGTCGTCCGCCGCTTCGCGAGTGGCCCCAACCACGATGGCTTCGGCCGCCGGCGAGAGCGCGTCAAGAAACTCGTGGGCCGCCGCGAGTCGGGTTGCCGCAGCGGCGGACCGATGAAGCGTGACGTGGTCCATGTGAGGGAGAAGCGGGGTCGCGAGCACCCGCGCGGCTCGATGGTACCACGCGGCGCGGCGCACCATCGCGGAACAGCCCGTTCGCTGTATCCGTAGATGATTCTGAAGGAGCGCCCGCTCATGAATTGTAGACGTTGCACGCGAGCGATCGACACCGATGCGGCTTTTTGTGCGTACTGCGGTGCGACCCAACGCGAGTCGTCCGGTGCCCCCTTCGCGGGGACTCGCTTGGAGCGTTCCGTCGCCGACCGGCACATTGCCGGGGTCTGCGGCGGACTGGGCGTCTATCTTGGACTCGACGCCGCGTTGGTTCGCGTGTTGTGGATTGTGCTGACCATCGTGCCGGGTGCGATCCTGTTCGGACTCGTCGTGTATCTGGCGGCTTGGCTGATCATCCCGGAGGCGACACTTGATGGTCCTGCCCCCACCCGACGCCCGCTCGCGCGGTCAAGTACGGATACGAAGGTGGCGGGGGTATGTGGCGGCCTGGCCGAGTACCTCGATGTTGACTCCACCCCCATCCGCTTGATTTGGGTCGTGCTCTCCATCTGCCCTGGCGCGATTGTCGGCGGGGTCATCGCCTACGGGGTAGCCTGGCTCGTGATGCCTATCGCGGGGTTGCCGGTTGCACCGCCCGCCCCACCAGTGCCACCACCGCCCGCGGCACCGTCGGACCCGGCCGTCGAGTCCGCCTGAGGGGCGGGTCGGCGTCGATCCTCTTATGGCGGCTAGCCAGCACGACGACTCACGCCGTCAATGAAGTTGCGAAGCTCATCGTAGTCGCGAGTGTGTCGATACTGGGGAAATTCCGCAATCACATTGGCTGGTGAGCGGAACAGGAAACCGTGATCCGCTTGCGCAAGCATCGCGGTGTCGTTGTACGAGTCACCGGCCGCGATGACCGTGAAATTGAGCGACTGCAGCGCCGCGACGGCACTGCTTTTTGGTTGTGCTTGGCGCATCTGGAACCCGCTCACCTCGCCGCCCGCCTCGACAATCAGGTGATGGCAGAAGAGCGTCGGCCAGTTGAGCTGGGCCATGAGCGGGCGTGAGAATTCGTAGAACGTGTCAGACAAGATGACGACCTGGTAGCGCTCGCGCAGGGAATCGAGAAAATCGGCCGCGCCGTCCAGGGGAGCCATGGTCTGGATGACAGATTCGATTTCGGGAAGCCCCAGCTTGTGCTGGCGCAGCAGATCCAGTCGGAACCGCATCAATTCGTCATAGTCCGCCACGTCACGTGTCGTCTTCTTGAGCGCCTCGATGCCAGTGACTTGGGCAAATTCGATCCAAATCTCTGGTATCAGGACACCTTCCAGATCCAGGCACACCACATCCATCAGAGAACCACCCTTTGTTGAACAGTCCGCGAGCGGGTCGCGGTCACACACCCGCCACATTCGGCGAGCGTGAAGGAGGCCGAGCCGGGCCGAACCGAAGGCCCTAAGCCAAAACGTAATTATTGATCAGACCCGTGATCCACACCGGCCGTGGGCCCGAGGGCGACAGCGCCGGGTGCCCCTGCAACTCTCCATCGCCGTTCGTGCCGACGGTGTGCAAGAATTTGGACGGGATGACTGTCCCTGTAGGCTACTGGGTCGCTTTGCTGACGGTGCTGTGTGGCCTAGTCTATCTGGGGCTGAAGTATCGAGCGTTGCGGGCCAGTGCGGGTAACCTGTCGACCGCGCTCAGCCGGCGAGAAACCGAGCTCCTGGAAGCGCGGGAATCGTTGCACCGCATAGCCGCGATTGACCCGGTCACCTCGTTGGCCAATCACAGCGCCCTCCAGGAATTCCTCCAGGCCGAGTGGCGACGGGCCCTCCGTGAGGCCTCCTGCATCAGCGTGTTGCTCGTCGATATCGATTATTTTCGCGACTACAACGACCGGCTGGGGCATCAAGCCGGCGACGAATGCCTGGCCAGGATCGGGAGCGCGCTCAAGGCGATTGTCCAGCGGCCCGGTGACCTCGTGGCTCGGTACGGTGGTGGGGAATTTGCGGTCGTGATGTCGCGGACGGATCCCCAGGGCGCGTCCCTGGGGGCCCATCGCATCTGTGCGGCGGTCGAAGCGCTGGCCATGAACACCCCGAATCGGAGGTCTCACTCCACGTAACGGTCAGCGTCGGCGTGTCGACGTCCACGCCCGCCGTCGATTCACATTGGGAAGAGTTGGAACTCGTGGCCGCAGCGAACAGAGCCCTCACCCAAGCCAAAGACGCCGGCCGAAACCAAATCGCCACCATAGAAGCCGACCCCGAAGACCCCAGCGAGGGGTAAATCGGCCTTTTTCGGGAGGGCCCCGTCGGCCGGTTCGAGCCCAGTCTTCCTGGCGAGGCGCCTGTCTGGCAAGGCGCAAGGAGGGAGCAGCCAGGTGGGCTGTGATCGACGAAGCAACGCAGTCCAGGCAGGCGCCTCGCCAGGAAAACCTATAGGAGGCCTAGTTGGAGTTTGGCTGCGTCGCTCATTTTGCTCATCTCCCAGGTTGGGTCCCAGACCACGTCGACCCAGGCGTCGCTCACGCCGGGCACTGACCTGGCTTTCGCCTTGACCTCACTGGGAAGACTTTGGGCCGCTGGGCATCCGGGCGATGTCAGGGTCATGCGGACGCCCACCAATCCCTGTGCGTCGACGTCGATGTCGTAGATCAGACCCATTTCGTAGATGTTGACAGGGATCTCAGGGTCGTAGACCGTCGACAGCGCCTCGATCAGCTTGGGCTTCAACTCAAGCATTTTCAGTGGATCCGCGTCGATCGGGTCGTGCGTGGTCGTCGGCGGCGGTGCCGGTGGTTCCGAAGAACCGAGGTCGGTCCGCGGCGGTTCCTCCCGCCCAGGGGGCATCTCGGTGGCGACGCTGGCGGCCGCCGGTTCATCGGTCAGGGCGGACAGGTCGAAGCCCTCCGGCTCCTCCGGCGTTTGGGGCTCCTTGGCCGATTTCTTGAAATTGAAAATTCCCACGGTTTTACTCCGTTGATATCTGATCTTGACTGTTGTCGACCGCAGCGATCAGCGTATGCCACGCCAGAATCGCGCACTTGACGCGAGCCGGATAGTCCCGAACACCTGCGAACACCGCCAATTTGCCCAGAGTTGCGTCGGTCGGAGCCGCCCGACCGGTCACCATTTGGTGAAATCGCTCAAAAAGCGCTTTTACTTCATCAAGGGTCTTCCCCTTGATGCCCTCGGTCATCAAAGAGGCCGATGCTTTCGAAATCGCGCATCCAGAGCCTTCGAATCGAACGTCTGTGACGACCCCGTCAACGACATTCAACGCGATTGAGAGCTTGTCACCGCACAACGGGTTGTGGCCGTCGGCGTGCAACATCGCATCCTCAAGGCGGCCAAAATTGCGTGGACTCCGATTGTGGTCGAGGATGACCTCTTGATACAGCTCTCTCAAATCGGACATGAAAATTTCCGTTCCGGTGCGCTAGCCGAACACCTCACGTACCTTGTTCAGCGCCGACACCAGGTGATCGATTTCAGCCGTCGTGTTGTACATCGCGAGCGACGCGCGGGCCGTGGCTGGAACCTGGAACCTGTCCATGACTGGCTGCGTGCAGTGATGTCCGGTTCGAATGGCCACTCCCTCGGTGTCCACGATGGTGCCGATGTCGTGGGCGTGGACGCCGTCGAGCACGAATGACAGGATGCTCGCCTTGTTCGGCGCCGTCCCGATGAGTCGAAGACCGGGCACGGCGCTGAGTGCGGTGGTCGCGTACGAGAGCAGCTGGCGTTCATGGGCCGCGATGGCCCCGAAGCCCACCTCGGTGATGAAGTCCACCGCGGCGCCGAGACCGATCGCGCCGGCGATATGCGGGGTGCCAGCTTCAAATTTGTGAGGCACGTCGTTATAGGTGGTCCGCTCAAAGGTCACGGACCGAATCATGTCCCCGCCGCCCTGGTAGGGCGGCATGAGATCAAGCAACGCGCGGCGCCCGTACAGCGCGCCGATGCCGGTCGGGCCATACAGCTTGTGGCCGGTCACGACGTAGAAATCACAGCCAAGCGCCTGCACATCGACCGGCATGTGATAAGCCGCCTGCGAGCCGTCGATAAGCACCGGTACACCCTGGGCCTGGGCCAGCTCAACGATCTGGCGCACGGGATTGACGGTGCCGAGCGAGTTCGACATGTGCACGATTGACAGCAATTTGGTGCGAGGACCGAGCAGCGAAGCCAGCTCGTCGAGCATCAGCTCGCCGGTATCCGTGATTGGTACCACCCGGAGCCGGGCGCCCTGCTCTTCGCAGAGCATCTGCCACGGCACGATGTTCGAGTGGTGCTCCATGGTGGAGATCACCACTTCATCGCCGGCGCCGACCTGTCGACGGCCAAACGTCTGCGCCACGAGGTTGATCCCCTCAGTGGCGTTGCGCGTGAAAATGATCTCTGCCGGCTCGGCGGCATGAAGAAATCGGGCGACCTTCCCACGCGCGCCCTCATAGGCCTCAGTGGCCTGCTGACTCAGCGCATACACGCCACGGTGGATGTTCGCGTTCTCTGAGGCGTAGTAACGCGACAGGGTATCGAGCACCGCGTGCGGTTTTTGAGTGGTGGCCGCATTGTCGAGATACGCGAGCGGCTTGTCGCCGACGCGCTGCTCGAGAATCGGAAACTGCTCGCGGATCCGTTCGACGTCGAACACGGCGTCCGGCCCGGTCGAGTCCGTGGGTGTGTGTGTGGTGGTCACGTCAGCGTCGCTCAGCCGCCCGCGCCGACCGGCAGCCGTTCCGTGAGTAGCGTGTCGAGTTGACGTCGGACGGCGTCGATCTTGATGTGGCTTAGCAATTCCGCCGCAAACGCGTGAATCAGGAGTTGTCGTGCCTGCGCTTCGGATAGCGCCCGAGACCGCAGGTAGAACAGCGACTCCGCGTCGAGTTGGCCGACCGTGGCGCCGTGTGTGCACTTCACATCGTCGGCGAAGATCTCGAGCTGCGGCTTTGTCGTGACCTGTGCATCTTCTGACAGCAGCAGCGCCTTGTTCGACTGCTTCGCATCCGTCTTCTGCGCATCGAGTCGCACAATGATTTTGCCGTTGAATACTGCCCGGCTGCGGCCGCTGAGTATGCCTTTGTACAACTCATAGCTGTCACAGTGGGGTTTGGCATGGTCCATGGTCGTCTGGTTGTCGACCAATTGCTGGCCATTGCCCAGATACAACCCGTTCAATGTACAGACTGCGCCCTCCCCGTCCAGCACCACATTGGCTTCGTGGCGAACGATGGCGCCGCTGAGTGTGATGGCATGCGACGAAAAATTGCTGGCCCGGCCAAGTCGGGCGAACAGTCCGCCGATCCGGAAGCCTGTCTCCGCCTCGCGCACGAGCGCGTAGTGGTCGACAACCGCACCATCGGCTACGACGATCTCGGTCAAGGTGTTGTTGAGATACGGCGTGTCTCCCTCACCCGCGTGACTCTCGACCACGCGTACCTGGCTGTTGGCGTCGGCCAGCACCAGGGTCCGCGGTTGACTCATCACGGGAACACCGCTGCCCGTTGTGATGAACACGAGATGGATAGGCACGTCAACGACGACACCCGCGCCGATTTCGATCACGGCCCCATCTCTGAGAAATGCGGTGTTGAGCGCGGTGAACGCGTGGTTCTCAATTCGAGCCAGGCGTCCGAGATGAGGGAGCACCGTATCCGGGTCACTGACCAGCACCTCGGCCAGGCTCCGCGCCCGTACCCCGGCCGGCAAGCCGTCGGTCTTCGAGAGCCCGGGCGTGAACCACCCGTTCACGAACACCAGTTCTGGTCCGCCCAATTTGGGCAACGGCAGCGCGTCGAGCGCGGCCTGGCCGTATGTGGGCGTCCTTTCTGGAGCCACGAACGGTGTTTGGGCGATCGGGGCCACGTTCGAAAAGCGCCACTCTTCCATCCGCGTCGTCGGGAAACCGAGGCGGTCAAAGCAGTGGAACGCGTCGTCGCGGAGGGACGCCAGCGCATTCGGCAGCGCCGAGGCCTGTGCGCTCGCGGCAAATTGGGCGGCGTAGCTGTCTGCACCGGTGGCGATCTGGGTCATGTGATCACCTATACCGATGCCGTCGCCGGCTCGGTCTCGATCCAGCCATAGCCCTTGTCCTCGAGTTCGAGGGCTAGTTCCTTGCCACCGGATTTGACGATCCGGCCACCGGACAGGACGTGCACGAAGTCGGGCACGATGTAGTTCAGCAGCCGCTGGTAGTGGGTGACCACCACCATCGACCGCTCAGGGGTCCGGAGCGCATTGACGCCGCCGGCAACGGTCTTCAGGGCGTCGATATCGAGCCCGGAGTCCGTTTCATCGAGTATCGCCAGCGTCGGTTCGAGCACGGCCATCTGGAAAATTTCGTTCCGCTTCTTTTCTCCGCCCGAGAATCCTTCATTGACCGGCCGGCTGAGGAGCGTGTCATCCATCTGCAGCAGCGCCATCCGTTCACGGATCAAGGTCATGAAGTCCATCGCGTCAAGCTCCGGCTCGCCGCGGTGCTTGCGCACCTCGTTCAAGCCGGCTTTGAGCAGATAGGCATTGTTCACACCGGGAATCTCGACCGGATACTGGAAGGCGAGAAACACCCCTTCCCGCGCCCGTTCCTCCGGTTCGAGGTCTAGCAGGTCTTGTCCTTTGAAGGTGACGGTGCCGCCGGTCACTTCAAGTCCGTCTCGGCCTGCGAGCACACCGGCCAGCGTGCTCTTCCCGGAGCCGTTCGGTCCCATGATGGCGTGGACCTCACCGGCGTTCACGGTCAGATTGATGCCTTTCAGAATCTGGCGGTCGCCCGCCGAGGCATGTAAATCACGAATTTCGAGCATGTTCTTGTCTTTCGTTTCTTTCTGGTGCCGAACAATCACGCGGTGTTAGCCGACACTGCCTTCGAGGCTGATGCTAAGTAGCTTCTGTGCCTCGACCGCAAATTCCATCGGCAGCTCACGGAACACTTCTTTACAAAATCCATTGACGATGAGGTTGACCGCATCTTCGGTCGAGAGCCCTCGCTGTCGACAATAAAAAATCTGGTCTTCCCCGATTTTCGAGGTTGAGGCCTCGTGCTCGACCTGCGAGGAGGTGTTCTTGACCTCGAGATAGGGGAACGTGTGCGCGCCACAGCGGTCCCCGATGAGCAGCGAGTCGCACTGCGAGAAATTGCGTGCGCCTGTCGCGCCTTTCCCGATCCGAACCAGTCCGCGGTACGTGTTCTGGCCCCGGCCGGCGGAGATTCCCTTCGAGATGATGGTGCTGCGCGTGTTCTTGCCCAGGTGCACCATCTTTGTCCCGGTGTCGGCCTCCTGGCAGTTGTTCGTCACGGCGACCGAATAGAACTCGCCGACCGAGTTGTCCCCCTGGAGGATGCAGCTTGGATATTTCCAGGTGATCGCGGAGCCGGTCTCCACCTGGGTCCAGGTGACCTTCGCGTTGGCGAACGCCTTGCCTCGCTTGGTCACGAAGTTGAAAATGCCGCCCTTGCCGTTCTCGTCGCCGGGATACCAGTTCTGTACGGTGGAGTACTTGATGGTGGCGTCATCCAGTGCCACCAGCTCGACGACGGCCGCATGCAACTGGTTCTCGTCCCGTTGCGGTGCCGTGCAGCCCTCGAGATAGCTGACCTCGGCTCCCTCATCGGCGATCAACAGGGTCCGCTCGAACTGTCCGGTGTTGGCCGCGTTGATGCGGAAGTATGTGGAGAGCTCCATCGGGCACTTCACCCCTTTTGGGATGTAGGCGAACGATCCGTCACTAAAGACGGCGGAGTTCAGTGCGGCAAAGAAATTGTCCGAGTGGGGTACGACTGAGCCCAGGTATTTCCGGACCAGGTCGGGATGTTCCCGCACCGCTTCGGAAAACGAGCAGAAGACGATGCCCATATTCGCCAACGTGTCCTTGAACGTGGTGGCCACCGACACGCTGTCAAAGACGGCATCGACCGCTACCCCCGAAAGCCGCTTCTGCTCGTCAAGCGAGATCCCGAGTTTGTCGAACGTCGCTCGAATTTCAGGGTCGACGTCGTCGAGACTGTCGAGTTTGATCTGCTTTTTGGGCGCCGCGTAGTAACTGATGGATTGGTAGTCGATTGGGTCGTAATGGACGTTGTGCCACTCCGGCTCGGACATCTTCAACCAGACGCGAAACGCGTTGAGGCGCCACTCCAACAGCCATTCCGGTTCTTCCTTCTTTGAAGAGATGAGCCGAACGACGTCTTCGTTGAGCCCGATCGGGATGGCATCGGTTTCGACATCGGTGACGAAGCCGTACTTGTATTCCTGACTCGCAAGCTCTTCAACTGTTTCGGTAGCAGTACTCATGATGCTCCTGGGCGGTACCCCAGCACCCCTCGCTGCGCGGACGGTACACAGGTCAGATTCGTGGTCTGGGCTATTCCCGACCGAATTGGTCGTATATCAACATACCACGCGAGCCGGGAATCAGGGAACCCCGTCTGGCGGTGACGATATCCGGTGGGGCCGGCAGCGCTAACGGTTATGGATGAAGGAGTTATTCGGCGTTGGCGGGCGATGGTCTCACGGCACTCAGCGTGAGGCCCACCGCCACGACGGCGGCGGCGCCGACGATGTTATACCAAATATAGGAAATCTCGCTCGTTGCCTCGACAAGCCCGACCACAGCCATCCCGGCGAGCAGCCCCCAGAAAGCCCCATTGGCCGTCGCCCGCGGCACCGCGATGGCGAGTATGAACACCCCGAGTAGCGAGCCGTAGAAGTAGGACCCCACGCGGTTGACGACCTCGATGAGCGACCCGAGATTCGCGGCGTACAGCGCAAAACCGGTGGCGAAAACGCCCCAGAACGCGGTTGTCACCTTCGACACGAACAGGTAGTGGCGGTCGGTGCCGTCGGGACGCAGATGGCGTTTGTAGAAGTCCATCACACTGGTGGCCGAAAGGGCGTTGAGTTCGGCCGCAATGCTCGACATGGCGGCGGCCAACACCGCGGCGATCAGGAGTCCGACCAAGCCGATGGGGAGCCGTGTCGTGATGAACGTCGGGAATACATAGTTGACATCCGAGTAGTTGGTATCGCCGCTCACCGCCCGCACCAGGTCCACGGCGCCGGCACGGACGTCCGCAACCTGCGCCTGACTGTCGAGAAAGCGGCTGCGCGCCTCGGCGGTGGCTTGGGCGTCGCCCGAACGACGAACCGTAATCATCTGGTTGGCCGCGTCACGGCGGTCTTCGAACGCGGTGTGGAACCGCGTCTCCAGTTCGGTGAACTCCGCCGCGCGCGCGCCAGCCCGAATCTCACTCTCGTGAGTCGAGTTGAACAGCATCGGGGGCTCCTGGAACAGATAAAACACGAAGACGAGCACTCCGGTGAGCAGAATCAGCGCTTGCAAAGGGATTTTCCAAAACGCGCTCATCAGCAACGAACGACGGCCTGCGTCGACCGATTGGGCGGTCAAATATCGCTGGACCTGGCTCTGGTCGCACCCGAAATACCCGAGCATGAGGAAGACTCCGCCGAGCAATCCTGACCAGAAGGTGTAGGTCTCGGTGAGATCGAGGCTGAAGTCGATGGTCGTCAGCCGTCCGGTGGCCCCGGCCACGTGGAGCGCTTCTCCTACCCCCACCCCATCCGGTAAATCCCAAATAAGGGTGCAGACCGCTGCTGTGACCCCGCCGACGATGACGACCATCTGCTTCACGTCCGCCCATGTCACCGCTTGCACGCCACCAAACATGGTGTACAGAGTGGTCGGTACGCCGATGGCGAGAGCCGTCAAGACCAGGTTCCACCCCAGTACGATCGACAGCACCACGGCCGGCGCTGAGATGACGACTCCGACCGCGAGGCCGCGAGAGATCAGGAACAAGAGGCCGGCCAGGGCTCGGGTCTTACTGTCGAATCGTCGCTCGAGGTATTCGTAGGCGGTGAAAACCTTCGCTCTGTAGAAGAACGGGACCAACGTCACAGACAAGATAATCATCGCGATTGGCAGGCCGAAGTAGAACTGCACAAACCGCATGCCGTCCGCGTAGCCCTGACCGGTGGTCCCGACGAGTGTGATCGCGCTCATCTGGGTGGCCATCACGGACAATCCGACCGCCCACCACGGAAGCGACCGTCCGGCCAGAAAATACCCCTCCACGCCGTCGGTGTGCTTCGAGCGTTTGAGCCCGTCGTAGATCACCCAGGTGAGGTAGACGACGATGATGCCCCAGTCGATTGGATGCATGGTGGCGTTTTAGCGGAGCACACGGACCACGGTGGGGACGGCGCGCATCAGCCCGAAAAGTACCGTGAGAAGAGCCACAATCCGGTGAGTACCACCACCTCGGTGGCCACCACCGCGACGTAGACGAAGCCGAACGGCTCCTCACCCCGGGTGTCGATGACCCGTGGTTGTCCCGGTGCGGCGGCAGTGGTGTGGTCCATGAGCAGATGTGCCTGTGGGGCAGTATACCCGGCCCACCGCAGCGCGGCCGATCCCACCTGCGAGGGCCCAGGAGCCGCGGGGTTGCACCCCGGCGACCGCGCCGATAGAATTGCGCGGGCATTGGGAGCGCTTGTGAAACAATGCGCGTTTGCGGAACTCGGGCTCGCCCGTGTCGTACGCGTCGTTGGATCGTGCCGCGCCGGCAAGTGACGAGAACGCTGACGCGCGGCTAGATGCGCCCGCTGCCAGACGAAATTTTGCTGCTCCGACAAGGCCCCGGCGTTGGCTGGTCGGTATCCGGGAAGGTCAAGAAAGGAGTCACGACGTTGGACAACGTGACCACCGCCGAAGGAATCGCGCACGCTGAACACGGTCATGACGAGCACGAGCTGAGCTTTCTGCAGTCGTACGTGTTCTCGCTCGACCACAAGGTGATCGGTATTCAGTACGCCATCACCGCGCTGCTATTTCTGCTGTTCGGGTTCACCCTCATGATGCTCATGCGGTGGAATCTGGCTTTTCCGGGTCGCCCAATCCCCGTGATTGGCAACTTTTTGGGCATGGCGAACGCGCCTGGCGGCGTCATGCTGCCAGAGTTCTACAACCAGCTCGGCGCCATGCACGGCACCATCATGGTGTTCCTGGGGGTGGTGCCATTGGCCGTCGGCGGCTTCGGCAACTACGTACTCCCGCTACAGATCGGCGCGCCCGACATGGCGTTCCCGAGGCTGAACATGGCCAGCTACTGGTCGTTCTTCCTCGGCGGGGTCGTCATGGTCGCCAGCTTCTTTGTCCCGGGCGGTGCGGCGAATTCGGGCTGGACGTCCTATGCCCCGTTGTCTGTCCTTGCGCTCGAAGGACAGACCTGGTGGTTGATCGGAATGATGTTTCTGATCACCTCGTCGCTGCTTGGTTCGGTCAACTTTATTGTGACCACCCTGCAGCTCAGGGCACCGGGCCTGAGCTTCATGCGGCTGCCCTTTTTCGTCTGGGCGCAGCTCGTGACGTCGTTCCTGCTCCTGTTGGCCTTCCCGCCGCTCGAAGCGGCTGGGGTGCTTCAGCTCATGGACCGGGTGGCGGACACCAGTTTCTTCATGCCGAGCGGACTGGTCACTGGGGACGGGCCGCTGGAGATCAGCGGCGGCGGCAGCCCGCTGCTCTGGCAGCACCTGTTCTGGTTCCTAGCGCACCCTGAGGTCTATGTCCTCATACTGCCGGCGCTGGGTATCGTCGGCGAGGTCGTCGCCAACAACACCCGGAAGCCGTTGTGGGGCTATCGCGTGCTGGTCGCGTCAGTGATTTTCCTCGGCTTCATGTCCTTCATCGTGTGGGCGCACCACATGTTCCTGACCGGCATGGGCACCACCATCAGCACGTTCTTTCAAACCACGACGATGATCATCTCGATTCCGTCTGTGGTCATCTTGTCGGCGATGTTTCTGTCGCTGTATGGCGGGTCGATTCGATACACCGTGCCGATGCTGTTCGCGCTGGCGTTTCTTCCGATGTTTGGCATCGGTGGGCTCACCGGACTGCCGCTGGGGCTGACGGCGCCGGATATTCATTTGCACGATACGTACTACGTCATCGGCCACTTCCACTATGTCGTGGCACCGGGGACGATCTTCGCGTTGTTCGCGGGCATCTACTACTGGTTCCCGAAAGCCACAGGACGCCTGATGAACGACCTGCTCGGCAGGATTCACTTCTGGGGCTCCATCGTCGCCATCAACTGTGTGTTCATGCCGATGTTCATCACCGGACTGGCAGGCATGAATCGGCGTCTCTACGATGGGGGCATGCAGTATGCCCACGTGCAGGGGGTGATGGAGTGGAACGCCTTCATGTCATACGGGGCGTGGACGCTCGGTTTCTTCCAGATTTTCTTCATTTTCAACTTCTTCTGGAGCATCCGGCACGGCAAGAAGGTGGGCGACAATCCCTGGAACGCGACGACCCTCGAGTGGCAGGCGCCCTCCCCGCCGCCGCACGGGAACTTTACTGCGCCGCCGGAAGTGTTCCGGGGCCCATATGAGTACAGCGTGCCCGGCGCTTCGAGCGACTTCTCCATGCAGGGCCAGGCCAACGAGGCCGACCCCGAACCCGCGAAGGTGTAACCAGCGATGGAAATTCCGTATACCGTAGCTGCTCGGCCGGACACCGGCTTGAACAATGTCAAGCTGGGAATCTGGCTGTTTCTCGCCTCCGAGGTGATGCTGTTCGGCGGGCTGTTCTCAACCTACGTGCTGCTGCGCATGGGTGCCGTCGATTGGCCGCTGGGTGCTGAGTTCCTGAACATCCCCATCGGCACAGTCAACACCGCGATCTTGATCGGTTCCAGTGTCACGATGGTCATGGCCTACGCGTCGCTCAAGCTCGGCGACTTCGCCAAGTACAAGGCCTACATGCTGGCTACCGTGCTGCTACCGGTGCTCTTTCTTTGCATCAAGGGCTACGAGTACTACGAAAAAGTTCAGCACGATCATCTCCCGTCGCACAGCACGTTCCTTGCGATTTACTGGACGATGACCGCGCTGCATGGGCTACACATCATCGGTGGAATTGCGGTGAACGGGTATTTCTGGGGGCCAGGCAGCAAGATGTGGCATACCAAACCCGCGATGTTCGAAAACCGCATCGAAGCGGCTGGGTTGTACTGGCACTTCGTGGATCTGGTTTGGATCTTCCTGTTTCCCGTGCTGTATCTCCTGTAACGCGGAAGAGTTCAAGGAGTCGTCATGAGCGGTAGCGCAGAAGAAGTCAAAAAACACATCGCGACCTATAAGAAGATCGCCGGGGCGCTGGCCGTTGGCACGGTCATCACGGTCCTGGCATCGTATCTGGATGTTTCGATCCCGCTTGGCATTACCATCGCGCTGATCATCGCGAGCACGAAGGCCTCGCTCGTGGCGATCTATTTCATGCACCTCGGCGAGGAACGCAGCCAGTGGCTGAACCTGACGTTGGGGATGACCGCTGCGTTCTGGTTGGTCCTGATGCTGGTGCCGCTGTTCACGGTTTCAGACCACATTGGAGTGGTCAAGACGCTGCCGAATGCGAACGCGCCCATGGAACACGCGGACGAGGCGCACTAATGTCTCTACGATCGTTTCACGTGGTGTTCGTGGTCGCGTCGATCGCGGTGACGTTGATGATGGCCGTCTGGGGCGGCGTCAACTACGGCACAGACCGTGGATCGGTTTGGCACCTGATCACCAGCGTGGGCGCGGTGGTCACGGCGGGTGTGCTGGCCGTGTACGCCGTGAAGTTTGTGAGGAAGACCCGCGAACTCGGGCTGAGCTAACGACGCTGGAACTGGAACTCGACACCATGACGCGACTCTTACCGTGGACGGCAGGTGTATTCGCAGCACTTGCGATGCTGGCCCCGACGCCAGCACACGCCTGCGCGGTCTGTTTCGGAGACCCCAATTCTGCGATGGCGATTGGCGCGAGCTGGGGTGTCCTTCTGCTGGTCGGGGTCACGGCCGCGGTTCTCTCCGCGTTCGCGGGCTTTTTTCTTTACCTGGTGAAACGGTCACGTATGGCGCTTGGTCAATCCGTCAAGCTGTCGCGATCGTCCCAGGCCTCAGGGAGTATGTAGATGCAGGAGTTACTCGGACTGCCGCTGCAGGCCTCGGCGCACGCCGGCGAAATCGATCGCATTATCGTCGTTGTCCACTGGCTGATGCTGGTGCTGTTCATTGGCTGGGGCTCGTTCTTTACCTATACGTTGATTCGCTTCAGGCAGAGCGCGAACCCGAAAGCGGACTACCACGGTGTCAAGAGCCATGTGTCCAGCTATCTTGAGGTGGCGGTCGCCATTGTCGAAGCGGTCATCTTGATTGCCTTCGCGCTGCCAGCCTGGGCGAACCGGGTGAATGATCTGCCGCCTGAGAGTGGCGCGACCGTTGTTCACATGATCGCGAAACAGTTCGCCTGGCACTCGGTGTATCCGGGGCCTGACGGTCGGTTCGGACGCCGTGATGCAAGTCTTGTCACCTCGACCAATGAAATTGGATTGGATCGAGAGGACCCGAACGCCGTGGATGACATTTACACGATCAATCAGCTCAGTCTTCCCGTCGACACCCCGGTGATCATTTATCTGACCAGCATGGATGTGATCCACAGCTTTGCGATTCCTGAGATGCGCGTAAAGCAGGACGCCATTCCAGGGATGGAAATTCCGATCTGGTGGGAACCAACCGTAACCGGAGCCTTTGAAGTCAATTGTTCACAGTTGTGTGGACTAGGTCACTATCGGATGCGCGGTGCAGTCAGCATCCTCTCACAGGCAGATTTCCAGTCATTCCTCGCGGAGGAAAGCGCCCGTCTAACGGGGGACTGACGCGCCACGATGGGGCTGGCCCGGCAATGGTGGGAGCCGGACCGTCGGCCCACTCAGGGCACTGCGCCTCGGGCAACCAAGATCGCCGTGGCTGATATCGCCTCAGAACGTCGAACCGAAGCGCGCGTTCCGATCACGGTGGCCGGTCGGCTCGCCTGGACTGACGCCAACGGCGCGGCACGATCAGCCGACGTCAGAACCGAGAACGTCAGCCAGCGTGGCGTGCTGCTCGACTGTTTGTCGGTCACTGACATTCCCCTGCACCGGCTTGTCAGTGTGGCTTTGTTGGCGCCTGACCGAAGCCAGGACCCACTGCCGCGGAGTCTGCACAACCGGCAGACGCCGGCCGCCATCTACCGCATCGAACCGCCGCGCGACCCACATCGGGCCAATCGCCGATATGCGCTGCGTCTGCTGGTTGAGCCGGACTGAACGTGACGCGCTGCTCCTCGGTGGCGGATTCCGCCAGAGAGGACAGGGCGTGGGGTCACGGGCGCGCGCGCGCCAATTCCTCTTCGATAATCTGCTCGAACACGCCGTACGGGGCCGCACCCATCACCGGACGTCCGTTAATGAACACGGTTGGCGTTGAGGAGACACCGTCTTCTTGCCCCTCTCGCAGGTTCTCGTTCACTCGGGCGGCGAAACGGCCGCTGTCGAGGCAGCTGTCAAAGGCGGACTGGTCCATCCCCAGGGCCCCTGCGTGCCGCTTCAGATCCTCGACGCCGAGTTCGTCCTGTTTGGCGAACATGGTGTCGTGCAGCTCCCAGAACTTGCCCTGCTCGAGGGCACAATGTCCGGCTTCAGCCGCCTTGAAGGCCTGGGCGTGGTTCGGTAGCGGGTAGTCCTTGAACACCAGGCGCACATCGGCGCCATACGCCGTTTTCAGCTGCTCAACCGTGGTGGTCAGCTGTTGGCAAAACGGGCACTGGAAGTCGGAATACTCGATCAACTCGATCACGGCGTCTTCTGGACCAAACGTCGCATCACCGGCATCCACGGTGACCTGGGTTCGTGGCGGATCCAACTCGATACGCACGTCGCCGGATGCCCCTCGAAGCTCGTCCATATAGGCGTGCAACGCCTGCGTTGGACGTTGCTGTTCGAGGAATCCACGGATTTCCGGTCGCATCTGCTCGAGCGTCCGACCACCGAAAGCGTTCTGATTCTGCCCGAATAGCAACGCGATGTCCTCGTCGGTGACGGGAAGGCTTCTGGACGGGAGCTCCGTGGCAAGTAACGCGTCTCGGGAGACGCCCTTCGCCGTGGCTTCTTGCTCGATGAGAATGTCGCCGATGGCGATGTCGAGCACGCGCCGCCGCGTGTCATACAGATCCTGGAGCATTCGCGTGCGCGACCCCGCGTCGCTCACCCGCCACGCCTCATCGAGATCGGCCATCGTCACCGTGACGTCGCCAACCCGACCGGCGACATCCGTCGGGGCCTGGGCACACACCGACGCCGCCGAACAAACAAATGTGAGGGCCGCGACGCCGCACGCAGCGCCGATCCGGTGAAACATGACGCGCACCTTTCTCTTTGGACCCGCTCGGAGATACGCTGGAGCGGTCAACGTATTCAGGACCCGGTCCTCTCTGACGTAGCACTGCACTTTATCATTCGCAGCACAGCGCCGACAGGGTGGTGTCCAGCGCCGCGAGATGTTCCCGCCTATGAGCCGCCATCGTGTTCGCGCCCGACCGCCACGCGCGACCAGTCAAGAACCGGCCCTCCGCGTGACTCAGGGAACAGATGCGTCGGCGTACCTGGAAGACGCCGCACATTACCCCGGAGGGCACACGCCGCTGGTCGTCTGTCCGCGCGACGAGTACCAACTCGCGACGACTCTGAGAGACGCCACGACCGTCCTCGCGGTGGGTGCCCAGTCGTCCCTCACCGGCGGCGCCACCCCCATGGGCGACACGGTTATCAGCCTGTCCAAGCTCGCCGCGCTCGGAGCGCCGTCGGGCGACTCTGTGACGGCAGAGCCGGGGGTCACGCTCGCGGGCCTGCGCGAGGCCCTGGCCGCGGCTGGCCGGGCCTACCCGCCCGTTCCCACCTACGAGGGGGCGACCGTCGGCGGGGTCGTCTCAACCAACGCCGCCGGAGCCGCGACTTTCAAATACGGGACGACCCGCCAATGGGTGCGTAGGCTGAGCGTCATGCTGGCGACCGGTGAGCTGCTCGATCTCGAACGCGGGCAAGTCCGGGCGGCGGACCACTGCTTCGAGATCGCCACGTCGGCCGGCACCATCCAGGTGCCAGTGCCTACCTATCGGCCGCCGGACGTGCCGAAACGCGCGGCCGGCTATCCGGCCGGCCCTGATCTCGATCTGATCGACATGTTCATCGGATCGGAGGGAACCCTCGGCATCGTGACCTCGGTGACCTTGGAGGTCTTGCCCCGGTGCCCTGAGGTGGGATGCGTCTTGATTGCCTGTCGTGACGAGGCCCAGGCCGTCGCGCTTGCTTCCCGTTTGCGGGCCGAGTCGATTCGGACGTGGCGCGATCAGGACCCCGAAGGGCTCGACGTCATCGCCATCGAGCACATGGACGGGCGCTGCCTTGAACTGCTCCGTGACGACGGTGCGACGACACGGTTCGGCGTGACGATGCCGGACGACGCGGACGTCCTGCTGCTGGCTCAGGTGGAGTTCCCGCCAGGAACCACGACTGAGCAGGTCTACCACGACGTGGCCAGCGTGGCCGACGTGGGTTCAGCATCAGGCGGCATGTTGGACTCACCCGTCGCACGTCTCTGCCGGGTCGTCGCCGACGCTGACCGCCTGCATGCGACGGAGATTGTCGCCCCGGGCGACGCCGCGCGCGTGGCCGCGCTGATGGCCCTGCGCGAAGCGGTGCCGGACGGCGTCAACCGTCGGGTCGGTATCGCCAAGCGCACCGTCGATGACACAATCGAAAAGACAGCGGCTGACATGATCGTGCCCTACCCACAGCTCAGCGAAAGCCTCAGGCTCTTCCGACACGCGTTCGAGTCCCGCGGCCTCGACTACGCCATCTGGGGACACTTGTCTGACGCGAATATGCATCCGAACGTGATCCCGCGATCGGCGGATGATGTGCGACGTGGCAAGGAGGCGATCCTTGAGTGCGGCCGGGGGGTGATTGAACTCGGTGGGTGCCCACTGGCCGAGCATGGCGTGGGTCGCAACCCCGTCAAGCAGGCGCTGTTGCGTCAACTCTACGGCGACGGAGGCATCGCGGAGATGTACGCAGTCAAGCAGGCGCTCGACCCATCTCGCAAACTGGCTCCAGGTGTGCTGCTGCCATGAGGCGTGGGTTTCTTGCGCACTGGTTCACCACCGCCGTCGCGCTCGGTGCGACGACCTGGATGCTGGCCGGTGTGCAGGTCGACTCCCTTGGTGCCCTGGCGGTCGCGGCGCTCGTGCTGGGTTTTACCAACGCCATCATCCGGCCGATTCTGGTCCTGCTGACACTCCCGTTCACCGTGCTGACCCTCGGACTGTTCTACTTCGTGATCAATGGCGTCGCGTTCGGCCTTGCCGCGGCGCTCGTGCCCGGGTTCCGCGTGTCTTCATTCTTCTCAGCGGTGGTCGGGGCTGGGTTCGTCGGACTGGTCTCGTGGTTCATCGGTGGCGTGACAGGGCGCCGAACGACGGGGGCGACGCGAAGCCGTTCCTCCGGCGTGGTCGACGTGCATCGGCGACGGGACGGTCGGTGGGGTGCGTGAGGGTGGTCATGGGGCCGCCACCCGAGGTCATGCGGGTGGTTGCGCTGAGTGCAGCCCGTGCGAGGCGCTCAAAGCTCGACGTGACGTAGCCTGAGCGCGTTCGCGATGACCGAGAGCGAGCTGAGTGTCATTGCCGCACTGGCCCACATCGGGCTAATGAGCACGCCGGTCAGTGGGTACAGCACGCCGGCCGCGACGGGGACGCCGACCGCGTTGTAGACGAACGCAAGGAACAGGTTCTGGCGGATGTTGCGCATCGTGGCGCGGCTCAGCCGACGCGCCTGCACGATAGCGCGGAGGTCGCCCCGGACCAGTGTGATGCCAGCGCTCTCGATCGCGACGTCGGTGCCGGTCCCCATCGCAATCCCTACCGCAGCTTCCGCGAGTGCGGGCGCATCGTTGATGCCGTCGCCGGCCATGGCTACGACCTCACCCGCTGCCTGCCGCTCCGCCACGATGCGCCGCTTGTCTGCCGGAAGGACTCCCGCGACCACGTCTGTGATCCCGAGCTGGGACGCCACCGCCTCAGCCGTCAGTCTGCTGTCGCCCGTCACCATGACCACCCGCAGGCCGTCGGCGCGAAGCTGCTCGACCGCCGCCGGGGTACTCGGCTTGAGCGGATCGGCCACGCCGAGCAGTCCGACAAGGACCCGGTCCACGGCGACATAGACGACCGTCTGTCCCTCGCGCCGCAGCGCGTCGGCACGCGCGCTCAGCGCGTCGGTCGCGACCGCGTGCGTCTTCAGCAGCGCCGCAGTCCCCAGGACAACGTGGCGCCCATCGACGAGGCCTGTCACACCGTGTCCGACCTCCGCGCGGAAATCAGACACGGACGGCCGTGCCAGCCCGCGGTCGTTCGCCGCGTCGGTCACTGCGGCTGCTAGCGGGTGTTCGCTGCCGCGTTCGATCGCGGCGGCCGCCGTCAGCAATGCCGTCTCGGTCGAGCCATTGGCAGGGAGCACGGTAACCAGTACCGGTTTCCCTTTAGTCAGGGTGCCGGTCTTGTCGACCATGACCGTGTCAACGCGCTCCAGTGTCTCCAATGCCTCGGCATTCTTGATCAGCACGCCGACACCGGCGCCACGTCCGGTCCCCACCATGATGGCCATCGGCGTCGCCAATCCGAGCGCGCACGGACAGGCAATGATGAGCACCGCGACACTACTGACCAGGGCCAGCGCCAATCGCGGCTCTGGGCCCCAGACAGCCCAACCTGCGAATGCGAGTATCGCGACGGTGACGACCGTCGGAACAAAAAATTTCGCCAGTTGGTCGGCTAAGCGCTGAATGGGTGCGCGACTGCGCTGGGCGTCGGACACTATCGTGACGATTTGCGCGAGTAGCGTCTGGGCCCCCACCCGCTCGGCCGTCATCAGCAGCGTGCCGGATCCGTTCAGGGTCGCCCCTACCACCGCGTCGCCCCCTACTTTTTCGACCGGCACCGGTTCGCCGGTCACCATCGACTCGTCGACCGCACTGTGACCTTCCACCACGCGACCGTCCACTGGCACCCGTTCCCCCGGACGTACCCGGAGCTGGTCGCCCAGTCGCACGACGCCGAGCGGGACATCCTCTTCGTGGTCCCCAACGACGCGCCGAGCCGTCGACGGGGCCAGCCGGAGCAGCGCGCGGAGCGCGGCACCGGTGCGTCCACGGGCCCGCAGTTCGAGCACCTGGCCCAGGAGCACCAACGTGACGACGACGACCGCGGTATCGAAATAGGGCTCGACGCCGTCCGACATCCGAAATCCATCGGGAAACAGGCCGGGCGCCATCGTCGCCGCGATGCTGTAGAGATAGGCCGACCCGACGCCCAGCGCGATCAGTGTGAACATGTTGGGGCTGCGATTCACCACCGACGCCCATGCGCGTGCAAAAAACGGCCACCCGGCCCAGAGCACGACCGGGGTGGCGCACACCAGTTGAATCCAGTTCGACGCCGCGCGTCCGATTGGGCCAGCCTGGCCTCCGAGGACCATCTCCGTCATCGCGAGCCCGAACACCGGCAGCCCGACGAGCGCCGCCACGACGAATCGGCGGGTCATGTCCACGAGCTCCGGGTTGGCGGGTTCGGTGGGCGTCACCGCCCGGGCCTCGAGCGCCATGCCGCAGGTCGGACAGCTCCCTGGCCCGTCCTGCAGGATTTCCGGGTGCATCGGGCAGGTGTACTCGACCTGCCCGAGCATGTCAGCGGCCCCCAACTCTGCCTCCAGCGCCATCCCACATTGCGGACAGGCTCCGGGCTCGGGTTCGCGCACCTCCGGGTCCATTGGGCAGATAAACCAGGTGCCCGGTGGGGGGGTCGGCGTGTCCTCGCTCGCCCGCGTCAGGTAGCGTTCGGGATCCGCCTGAAACTTCGTTCGACAGCCGTCGCAGCAGAAGTAGTAGGTCGTGCCGGCATGTTCGTGGCTGATGGTGCTGGTGGTCGGGTCGACCGCCATCCCGCAGACCGGGTCGACGGTCGAGGACGACGCGAGAGGTGCCACGTCGCCCGTCAGAAACGGTGTCGGGTCTGTCTTGAACTTCGTCCGACAGCCGTCGCAGCAGAAGTAGTAGGTCGTGCCTGCATGCTCGTGGCCGATGGTGCTGGTGATCGGGTCGACCGCCATCCCGCAAACCGGATCTCGGGCGTCGTGCTCTCGGCTGTCATACTCTCGGCTCATGATGGTTAGGGTCCCACTTTACAGTTGTCGGTCCAATCACCGATCATAGCGTCTTGGCCGTGAGGGTCGCCGTCTGGGACCCTCGAATGCCCCAACCCAATTACCTTCCGCAAAGGCATGATCCGACGACAGATACTCGCGCTTGCATGCCTCCTACTCGTGCCGGGGGTGATCCTGGCCCAGGACGCTGACCCTGAAGAGCCGCCCCGGTGGTCAGGCACGGCCGAGGTGTCCGCCGTGGCGACCTCCGGCAACTCCGACACCCGAACGCTCGGGTTGGGGGGAGAAGTGGTATTCGACCCCGGCACCTGGAAATGGCTGGGCCGGGTCGCGTATGTGGAGACCGAGGCGGACGATCTGCTGAGGGCCCGTTCGCAGAGGGCCCTTCTTGAGGCGTCTCGCACGGTGTCTGAGCGGCTCGATGTCTACGGTCGCGGCGGGTACCTCAGAGACCTGTTTGCCGGTATCGAACGCCGGCTCACGACCGAGGCGGGCCTCGCCTATCAGCTCATCGCGACCGGGGCGCATACATTCGATGTACTCGGAGGCATCGGTTTTACCCAGGAGCAACGGCTGACGGGCGACGACCTTTCCTTCGGTACAGCCAACGGCACGGGCCGTTACGCGTGGGCATTGACCGAGACCAGCGCACTGACAGAGGAGGCGGCGTTTGTGGCCGCCCTCAATAGCGGCGACGACTGGCGTTTCACAAACGAGATTGCGGCCACGGCTGCGCTCAGCAGCCTGTTGTCATTGAAGGTGTCTCACAAGTTGAGCTACCTGAACAGGCCGGTTCCCGGTTTCCGGAAGACGGACACGATCTTCGGGGCCGCGCTGGTGGCAAACTTCTGACCTTCCGCACCCGCGACGCAGCGGCTCCGCGCGTACCTGGCACGAGCCGGCCGTGCCGCTCAGTTCCTGACTCGCGACTCGAGCCAGTTCGTTCGGAACAGGCGTTGCGCTGCCGTGAGCGGCTGGCCGCGCCGTTCTTGCGCGACCAGCGTGAGCGCGGGGTCTGCCGCGAGGGTGACGCGGGTCGTCCGTAGGTCGCCCCGTCGCAGGTAGGTCAGGCGCAGCTGGTCTCCCGGTTGATGGGTGCCGGTTGCCTCGTCGAGCTGTCCGGCCGACGAGACTGGCCGGGCATCGACCGATACGAGTATATCGTCGCGCGCAAGACCCGCGTTGTACAACGGCGAATCAAACGAAGCAGGTCCGACCAGCCGCGCACCCCCCTGACCGAACCGGAGCGGCGTGTCCCCGAGCCAGCCGCCGCGTCCGGTCCTCGGCGCCAGGATGAAGCCGGCCCGCGCGAACAACGGGGCGTAGTCGATCGCGTCGTGCCCCTCCACGAACCGGTCAAAGAAGTCGTCCGCGAAGGTGGCGTCGCCGGTCAGATCGGCCAGCGCGATGCGGGCATCGGCCTGGGCATAGGGACGTGCGACCACGCCAGGCGTGTCGCCGCTGGGGCGGCCAAACCGCTCCCACAACAGACGCATGTAGTCGTCGAGCGTCACGGCGGGGGCGTCCCCGTCGGCGGCACGGGCCCGCAACAGCAGGTCCAGTCCCAACCCAAGCGCTTCGCCCCATGTGTAGTACGAGATAAACAGGTTGTTCCAGTTGGTTCGGTCGATGGCGGTTGCGGCATCGGTAAACGGCGCCAACCGGCTCATGTCTACCGCCGACCGGAATTGCCGGCCGGGCCCGTTCCTCACCGTGTCGATGGCAGAGAGGAACCGGTTCAGCGTGTCAGAGAGCGGCACCAGCCCAGCCCGCTGCAGAATCAGTGCCCCGTAGTAGTTCGTGAACCCCTCGGCGAGCCATAGCTCGTCCGAGGGGTTCACGCGTTCGAAATCGAAGGGCTCGAGCGAACGCGGCCTGATGCGCTCGACATTCCACACGTGAAAGAACTCATGCGAGGCGGAACCCAGCAGCCCCTGCTGTTGCGTATCCAGCGACGCCGGTGAGCTCAACACGGTGCTGTTGCGGTGCTCCATCGCGTCGCCGTTGGCCCCCGGCAGATAGTCGGCAATAAACGTGTAGCGCCCAGTTTCGAATCGAGGGAATTCCCCAAAGACGGTCACCATTTCGCGGACCATCCGCTCGAGGTTGTCGGTGTAACGAGCGAGATCGGCGTTGGAGCCTTCGTGATGCAACGCGATACGAAACCTGGGGACGTGGTTCGCGTCAGACGGGTCAATGACGGTGAACGAGCGGTCCACGAAGGCGCTGAACTCGACAGGGCTATCAAGCAGATAGGCCAGGTTCGGGGCCGTGAATGTCAGAGGATCGTCCGACGGGAACAGCTGGGTCGCAACCCGCCACGTCTGTCCTGGAGGTGATACGAACCGCACGCTCGCGGGGCGCTGCTCGACTCCGACACCCCAGAGTATGGAGGCCGGCATGTTCATATGAGCGTGTGTCTCATCGATGGCCAGGTAGGTCCCATCGATGCGGTCACCGTAGATCCGATATGTGACGTGCACCGTCCCGTCGTGGCCATCGATGTCCCAGCGGGCCATGCCGGACCGCATCGGATCGAGAGCGTCCCCCGCTCCATCCTCAGCCCGGAGGTCAAAGACGTTCTTGGCGAAGTCGTGGCGCGCGTACCGTCCCGGTGACGCGCTACTCATCCGCAGACTCAGCGCAGCCGGAGGAAGCCCGGTGAAGGTGATGGCCACCTGCATCCAACGATGTTCCTGTTCAGGAAAACGGAACTCATAGGAGACCGACGGGTCGTCGGCCCCGCTCACGGGCTGAGCGCCCCGTGCGTGGATGGCCCAGGCGCCGCCCAGCACCAGCAGCAGCACCGCCGCCCCGCCTTGAAGCGCCGCCGCCGTACCCGGTCGGGAGGTCATGCGATGGATTCAAGCACGTGACAGACGAATGACGCCTCTGGTTCGGCTCCGAGGATCTCGACCCGGTCGTTGACGACGGTTTTTGGTACTCCCGTCACGCGGTACTGGCGCACGAGATCTGGATACTCGATTGCCGCCACTGCGGATGCCGTGATGTGTGCGTTCTCCAGCGCCAGGCGATGGGCAAGGCTGACCGCCTTGGGGCAGTGCGGTCAGGTTGGTGTCGCAAACACCAGGATGTCGATTGGTTGGTCCACGGTCGCGACGAGCGCCCGGCTCTCGTCGCTCAACCCCGAGTCGCCGGAGGCCACCAGCGCGATCGCCTCGACGAGTGACACCAGCTCGTGGCCCTCTGGCACTCCGTAGAAGCGAATTCCGACATCCGATTCACCGACCACGGCAATGGCGGGCACGCGTTGTATGCCATAGGCCTCGACCTGATCGGTGTCGAGGACCAGATTGAACTCCTCGACCGTGATCTGATCGGAGACCGACGCGACGCGGTCCACGACCTGTCGCGCGGATAGACAGGAGTCGCAACCGAATGTTTGGGTAAAGAACACCAGCCTCACCGGGACATCAAGGCCGGCTAGCGTCGCTTCGAGGTCGTCCGGAGTGCGAGCATTCATGGGGCAAGTATCGCAGGTGCGGCAACCCCTCGCCACTGGACCGGCGTTCTACTTGAACAGGTCGTCAAATTTGTCTTTCACGCTCCGCACACCGCTCACTGAGCCGGTTACCTCCGAATGGGTCTGGCGCTCGACCGTGACCCGGGGTTCGAACCGGTCACACTGATTCCGCACATCCTTGGGAGAGACCCGGACGGGAATCGGCTGCATGCATTCGAAATGGCTGCCGCCGTCGAAGGACGCGCACTGCCCGCATGTGCGCAGGTCGGCGCCACAACGTGGGCAGGTCGACTCAGGTCCGATCGCCAGCGACAGTGTATTCCCGCAGCGCGCGCACCGGATGACATCGTGAAAACCCGGCATGTTGGGCGTCCGATGTTCGCGGTTGATAACGCCGCGCGGCGCGCCCTCACGGGGGGCCTTGGGTTTTGGGCCGCGAGACGTCCGCTCCCGGTCCCGGTCGTCGTTCTGGTAACCGCGCTGTTGATATTTCCGGTCGCTCATGACTGTGGTTTCGGAGAGCTCTGAAGGAACTTCTTCCTACGCTCCATCGTCTTCTTGATCTGGTCGCTCGTCGCGATGATCGAGTTCGGCCACCCGTCGGGTACCTGCGTGTGTTGCGCTGTGTTCGGGTAGCCACGGCGATTATAGATCCGGTCGCGGCTGCAGTTCGCTTCCCCTCGGACTATCATGCAAGAGACCTCGATTGCGCGACCAGTTCTGTGACTTCTTCAACACCTTCCCTGGACGACCTCCGGATCGACCGCGAGGATGAATCCGACGACCGCCGGAGCTGGCCGCGGGTGGTGGGTGGTGGTGGTGGACCGGTCCGGCCCAGATCGTTAAGGTCCGTGTCGCCGTTGCGGAGGAGACGACGGTCACCGCGGAAGATACGGCGGTCCTCAATGCCTCAGGCTACGTCGCGGCGCGCCGGCGAGCAACAGTGTCATCCAAGGTGACGGGCAAACTTGTTGAGGTCGCCGTCGAAGAAGGCATGGCCGTCCGAGAGGGGCAGATTCTGGCTCGATTGGACGACTCGACGATTCGCGCGCAGTTGGCACTCGCGCAAGCCCGCCTCGCGGCGTCCGAACGGGGTTTCGCTGAGCAGGAGGTGCGGCAGCGTGAGGCCGAGCTGACCCTCGGCCGGACGAGACGACTGGTCGACGAGGGCGTGATTGGCCGCGCCGAAATCGAGGGCGCCGAGGCGGAGGTCGATTCACTCGTGGCTCGCATCGCCCTGGCACGAGGGCAGGTCATCGGAGATCTGGTGCGACGCGGCGGTGCTGCAACCGGCGTATCGGCGGGGCAGTACGTTTCAGTCGGTCGTGGCGCGATTGGATTCCGAAGACACGTTTCAGTCGTTCAAGGACAGCCTGACCACCGACCCTCGGCTGGACGTACAAGTCGAGCGCGAAACCGACTACTACCGCTCGCAGTCGGCGCAAATTCGCGGCATCATCACCGGCATTGGGAGTGTCATCGCGGTGCTGATGGGGATCGGCGCGGTGAACACGATGTACAACGCGGTGGCCACGCGAACGCGCGAGATCGCCACGCTGCGCGCGCTTGGGTTTCGCGGTAGCTCGGTCGTGGTCTCCGTGATGGTGGAGTCGGCGCTACTGGCCGTCATCGGCGGAGTCATCGGCGGCGGGCTGGCCTATGCGGCCTTCCACGGCTACCAAACCGCCACCATGAACTTTCAGACGTTCAGCCAGGTCGCGTTCGCGTTCACCGTCACTCCCGCCCTACTAGTGCAGGGGGCAATCTACGCCTTGATCATGGGGTTGATCGGCGGTTTCTTCCCCGCCATTCGGGCCGCGCGGATGCCCATCGTTACAGCGCTTCGCGAGTTGTAGACCGACGCGGGAGGGGCTCCCCGCGCAACGACAACGTCAAACCGGACGCACCCCACGTCCTCTGTGCTCGGCGGGCTCAGTAGACCCTCTTAGTGGGGGTAGCCCGCAAGCCGCGGTTTGCCGGGCTGCCAATCCGGTACGCGAGCGAAGGCGTCACGGTTGGGCATCTCGATCGCAGGCAGACTCTCGGCGTCGAGAACGGTCTCCTCCGCAATGACGTCGTTTATGAATAGCAGATAGGCGGTTAGCGCGTAGACCTGATCGGCCGTGAGCGTCCCCTCTCGATTGAGGGGCATGCCACGATTGATGTAGTCCCAGACCACGGTGGCGTATGGCGCGCGAATCGGGAGAATTCTTCCGAAGTCCCACGGATGGTCCGGCTGGACGTCGCGTTTGACCAGCCGGGGCCCGCTACCTCCGCTCGCGTCCGCTCCGTGGCACGACGCGCACTGTCTCCGATAGACGAGCCGGCCTTCCTCAGACGTGCCTTGTCCCGGCGGAAGCTCCTCTCCCGTGGGGCTGATGGAGATGTCCCAGGCTCGAATTTCCTCTTCAGTCGGCGTCCGTCCGACACCCGTGGGGCCCTGCGCCAGCGCGTGAGTGCCCAGGAGCATGAACACCGCGAAAACCCCAAGGACACGAGGGAGCAGACAGGCGGGCGCCTCGCCAGAAAACCTATGTGATTGCATTCTGCACGCTCCCGTCGCTCGCGATGTGCCACGGCTGAATGGAATTGTCCTGTCCGGGCACACCGCGCGAGTCGAAGAACTCGGTGATCTGGCCGCGTGTTGGCTGCACCTGTCCGATGTCGTCCGTGCTGCGTGACATCAGCTCGGCCTCGTTTCCATCCCAGTTCCACTGGAACGTGAACCGCGTGTGCGCCATGCGGTGGGCCGTGCCCTGAATCTGGGCGTCCGTCCAGCTCCGGCCGCCGTCGGTGGAGACCTCCACCCGACCAATGGCGCCCCCACCGGACCACGCCAGGCCGCTGATCTCGTATGCCCCGCGGTCAGGTAACTGCTGTCCCCCGGACGGAAAGGTGATGACCGATTTCGGTCCAATCTGGTACCCCAGCGCCGCGGTATCGGGGTCTCGGGTGAGATGCCCAAAATCGTTGTAGGTCATGTAGTACCGATCCACGATTTTGACGCGCCGGAGATACTTCGAGTTGAAGATGCCTTCGAAGCCGGGCACCAGCAGTCGCAGCGGAAACCCATTCTGGGGACGCACCGCTTCGCCGTTCATGCCGTAGGCCACGAGACAATCGTCCATCGCCTTCTCGATCGGGATACTGGACGCGCCCTTCACTTCTTCGACCCCCTCCGCGACCATCCACTTCCCGGTGCCCTTCACGCCCGTTTCCTTCAGCAGTGTGGACAGGAGCACTCCGGTCCATTCCGCACAACTGGTCATCCCGTGTGTTTCCTGCACCGTCTTGTGCTGCGACCTCGAACGGTTGCCCGCGCACTCGATGAAATGCGGCCGGGTGACGGAGGGGAGGCGTTTCAAGTCCTCCATAGTGAAGACCAGCGGCCGGTCCACCAGCCCGTGGATCAGGAGTCGGTGTTCCCGTGGATCGATCTCCGGAACGAAGGAGCCGCGCGTGGTTCCGATGAAGTGGAGCGACGATGGCGTGATCATCCCCACCGAATCCTGCAGCGGCGCCGCGATATGGAAGAGCTTCCCAAACGCATCGGGTGAGGGTCTACTGTCTGGCGGATGCGCGATGCGGACCGAGTTGACGAAACGAGAGCGCGCGCCGTACGCGACCAGTTCGTCCGTGCCCTTGATGAAGGTCTCGGGGTTCGGCAGTTGGCCCAGCGCCGGCTCCGCAGCCCCCAAGGTGAGGCCACCGGCCAAAGCGGCGCTGCCTTTAAGGAATCCTCTTCGATCAGGTCGTGTCGAACCCATGGTCTCTCCTTTTCGCGAATCAGATCGCCTCGCGTCGTGTCTCGGTGGTCCGAGTATAAGCCCATGGCGCGGCAAAAAGGGCCACGATCACGCCGCGCGGGACGGAGCGGGACCTGTCGTCCCGGCCAGACGACTGGCCGGTCCAGGTTCAATCGAGGG
>CAWWAF010000033.1:0-32082 GCA_963934795.1 uncultured bacterium | reverse complement strand
GCCGGACCCGATTACATTCGAGCAGTACACGGATAGGGGCTTGTTCTCAGTCTGGTGGGCCATTCAAAGCCCGCCGCAGATCCCGGTCATCGCTGACGGACTGTTCAGGCACTATCCGGCGGAAGGTGAGAACGCGTCGTTCCGGCCAGAGACTCCGATGCCTCCGTGGGAGACCGACATTCAGCTCCCGAATATCAACTGTGAACGCTGCACGCTACAGGTGATCCAGTTCATGGCGGATCACCGGTACAACCAGCCGGGCGGCTACTCGTATCACCACTGCGCTGATCTGGCGATCACGGCCGATCCGTCAAAGCCGATCGACGACGCCTGGCCGACAGCGACCGCGGGAGATTAAGCAGAGGCGAGGGCGGTCACGGCAACACACGGTCCACCCACTCACCGAGCCGCATGACCTGGTCAATCTCCAGAGTGTTGCGAATGTCGGCCAACGGGTCGGCATTGAGCACCACCAAGTCAGCGACCTTCCCAGCCTCAAGGGTTCCGAAGTCGGCCTGTCCCACGGGCGGCATTTGCGCCGCTCCGGTGGCCGTGGCTGCCACAATCGCCTGCATCGGCGTCAGGCCGGCCTCGACATACATCTCCATCTCGTGGTGCATGCCCCACCCGAACGGCACATTCGCGGTGCCGGCATCGTTGCCAAGTGCCACCTGAATCCCTGCATCGTGGATGGTCTTGACGAAGGCCTGCATCTGCCGGAACGCAGCCTTGCGGTCTTCGAAGTCCGCTGCCTCGACCACGGCCTCCCGAGTCGCCGCGTCGTCCCACCGCGCCAGCGCGTCTGGATTGAACGCGGCCCGCAACGCCGGATCATCTAGCAGTTCCGGGTGCTCGGCGAAGTGCCACCCGTTCTGGACGATCGAGAGGGTGGGGGTGAAGGCGACATTGTGGTCCAGGGCCATCTGCAAGAACTCTGGTGAGGGCGTTGGGTCTTCGACCGGAGCGCCGCCCCCAGGGCCGAAGGTCCGCACCGTGGTGTGCAGGAAATCTCGCAAACCAGCCTCCATCAGTTGGCGGGCCTCGGCTTCACCGTCAATATGGGCAACTGGCACGGCACCGTTCGTGATCGCCTCGTCGATAATCGCCGTCCGCATCTCCGGCGTAATCTGCAGCCCGGGCTCCGACATCTCGGTCACCCACATCTTGATGAAATGCACGCCGAGCGCGACCTGCTGCCGAACCAACTCCCGTCCCTCTTCTTCGGTGGCTGGGGCATTCCGACCAGCGGCGTTGAAGCCGTTGGGATGTGAAAAGCCGAGACCGGCGGTGAAGGCGCGCGGGAAACCCGGCCGACCCGCATTGGCCTCCAGCAGGAAGGCGACGGCCTCCGGCGCATCGCTGCCGATGCTCCGTCCGGTGGTGACGCCGTAGTAGAGCTGTGTGCGAAACAGCCGTGCGATGTTCTCCGCGTCGCCGCGGTAGTGCACATGCAGGTTCACGAGTCCCGGAATGATGGTCTTACCGGCCACGTCGATCACCTCTGCGCCAGCGGGGACAGGGGTCTCGGCGCGAGATCCGGCACTCGCGATTCGTCCATCCCGAATCACCACCACCGAATCCGTCACCGGCTCAGAGCCGGTACCGTCAATCAACTGTCCCCCGACGAGCGCGATGCCACCGGGCTCGACGACCGGAGCCGCCGCGTCGCCACACGCTATCGGGAACAGGGCAAGCCCCAGGGCCATTACACGAAGTGGTCTCATGACAATCCTCTCGATGCGCAACTCACTCGCTGTTAATGCCGGCCCCGGTGTCCGCCGATTCTCTGCGGTACTCCCGACTCTGATCCGTTGCAGCGGTCGCACTGTGGGTCAATAGTTCAGGGGTTCAGTAGTGCGGCGGCCGCTCGTCGGCGGGGGGGCCAGGGGCATCGCTCGCCGCGCGCTGCACGGTGGCTATTACCCGTTCAAATTCCGCCTCCAAACGATCGATGCGACCTTGCTGCGCCACCAACGCATCGTTCAACTGCCGGATCGTGTCGCCCTGAAACGCCACGTGCGTCTCCAACGCGTCGATCCGATCGCCATCCGCACTCACGTCGTCCCCCTTGTGGTCTGCTCCGCGTGCCACATACCGCGGGCGATCGGCCGGCATCCGTCTCGGCCAGCCGCTATGGCCGAACGCGGATATATTTTTGTAGTCGGCGCGGTGCCGGCTCACCACCGAAGATATTGCCGTGGCGATCGACCGCCACGAACTCGGCCCCGTTCCCGATCGTGCTGCGTGGGTCACCCCACGGGTAGAGAATGAACTCGGTCACCCACCCGGTGGCCACTTCGCCAATACGAATGCCCATCTCCCAGCCAGGATTCTGCACGTCATCCGACTCGGAGTCGGCCACGAAAATCCTGCCGTTGTCGTCGAAGAAGATGCCGCTCGGTCGCCCGAATTGGGTCCACTGCGCGACGAACTCGCCCTCCTGGTCGAATATCTGCACGCGGTTGTTGGACCGGTCGCCGACGTAAATGCGCCCGTCGTTGTCCATCGCAATGGCATGGAGGGTGCGAAACTCTCCGGGGCCGTAGCCGGTCTTGCCCCACGCCTTGATGAAGGTCCCATCCGGCGCAAATTTCACCACGCGATTGTTGGTGGTGTTGCCATGTCCGTCGGCCACGAAGATGTTGCCGTTATCGGCCACCACCACGGCGGCTGGTGCGTTGAAGCTGTTGTTCCCGAGCCCCGCCTTGCCAGGGGTGCCGAGCGTCATCAGCACCTCGCCGGTGGGGCTGAACTTGATGACCTGGTGACCGCGCGTCCCCTCGGGCGTACGGCCTTCGGCCACGGCGTCGGTCACCCAGACGTTGCCGTCATTGTCGACGTCGATGCCATGCGGCCAAATGAAGAGGCCACCACCGAAACTCTCGACGACCTCCCCGTCTTGATTGAATTTGATCACCGAGTCGAGATCGGAGTCGAGACATTCGTTGCCGAACCGATCGGGAGCGGTGGCGTCACATCGGATGACGGCCCAGATATGTTCGCCGTCCGGATCGATGGTGACCTGGCCGACGGCCCCCATCGTTCGACCATCGGGCAAAGTGGCCCAGGTCTCAACTTGCCGATACGGGTTCGGTAGCACTTGCGCTAGCGTCGTCCCCACGGTCAGCATGAGCATCACCGCCACCAACGTCGCGCGAAACAGTGTTCTCGACATGACTCAACCTCGCTTTACCTGAACCGGCGCAAGCCGGACAATTCCATTTTGTAGTCCATCATGATACTTCCGACCGACGGAGGCGGCGACCACTCGTAAACGTTCCACGCCGCCCGAACGTCGACTGCTACGTTGGACCCGCTGTGGGTCGAACGTCGTCACGGCGCTCGTTCGAAGATGGTCGCCGCGAAGGCGCCTACCTTCGACGTGCACTCATGGAGAGCCCAATGAGCCCTCACACATCGTTTGTCCCGCGGCCCGCCACGATCCTGATGCTCAGCCTGGCGTGCGTGGCGCTTGGCGCAACGGGGACCCGGGCGCAACCGCCCATCGTGCAGCCGGGTGCGCCTGGCGAGCCCAGCCGGCTGATCTCGGCGGCCGACGCCTCGAATTTCGCCAATATCGGATTCACGGACGCCGACGTGAAGTTCATGCAAGGGATGATTTCCCACCACGCGCAGGCCACGGAGATGACCGCCCTCCTCGCGGCCCAGAGCGACAGCGATGTGATGCAGCGACTCGCGCAGCGCATTGAGATTTCGCAAGAGGACGAGATCGCGATGATGCAGGAGTGGCTCCGCTCGCGCGCGCAGTCGGTCACCACTCCAGAGGCGCACCATGCCGCAGGCTGGGAGCCGATGCCGGGGATGGTGAGCCGCGAGGACATGGACCGACTGAGGCAGGCCCGGGGCGTCGAATTCGACGAGCTGTTTCTGCAACTCATGATCGAGCACCACCGTGGGGCAGTCACCATGGTCGCGACCCTACTGCGACAACGCGGCGCCGCGCAGGATTCTCAGCTGTATGCGTTCACGACGGACGTGACGGCTGATCAGAACATGGAAATCGATCGGATGAATGACATGCTGGCCGAGCTGTCACCCGATCCTCGGGTCCAGTTGGCGGGCGGTTTCCGCGACGCGGAAGAAGCGTCGTGGAACATGGCGCTCCTCGCCACGCGGCCCAAGCCGGACGGGTTCCACGACCCCAATCTCCCAACGGATCGCCCCACGCCGACGGAGCCCGAGTCGCCGGACAACGATGACACCGCCGACGATGAGACACCCGCCCGGCGTGGCCTGCTCAGCTTCGCCAACACCGATCTCGCGTTCGCCGGAGACATGTTATTTCAAGGCAACTACCACGGCTTCAGCACCTACCGTGTCGAAACACCGGTGTCGCCGCAATTGGTCAGCTCCGTGGTGTGCCCGGGGGGACAGGGCGATGTGTCTGTGGTCGGAGACCTCCTGATCATGTCGGTCGAGGAGACTCGTGGACGACGAGATTGCGGGCTGGGCGGAGTCGCAGAACCGGTGAGCGATGCGCGATTCCGAGGCATCCGCATCTTCGACATCAGCGACATGCGGCTGCCCACGCAAGTGGCGGCCGTCCAGACCTGCCGCGGGTCGCATACCCACACGCTGGTGACAGACCCGGACGAAGCGGGCCACATCTATGTGTATGGGTCGGGAACCAGCTCTGTCCGCCCCGGGGAAGAGCTCGAGGGGTGCTCGGCCGAGTCCCCTGGCGAGGATCCGAATACCGCGCTGTTCCGGATCGATGTCATCGAAATTCCGCTCAGCGAACCTGGCGACGCCCGTATCGTGAGCCGACCCTATGTCTTCCGGGATGCTGAGTCCGGCGCCATCGCCGGACTCTGGGAAGGCGGCGACCATGGACCAGGAACCCAGCGGACCCGAGAGACCAACCAGTGCCACGACATCACGGCGTACCCGGAGATCGGGCTCGCGGCCGGCGCGTGTTCAGGGAATGGCATTCTGCTGGACATCTCTGACCCGGTGAACCCGGTCCGCCTCGACGAAGTCGTCGACCCCGGTTTCGCGTACTGGCATTCGGCCACGTTCAACAACGACGGCACAAAGGTGATCTTCACCGATGAATGGGGTGGCGGCGGACGAGCGCGGTGCCGTGCGTCGGACCCCAGGGAGTGGGGCGCGGACGCGATCTACGACATCGTCGACCGGACGCTGCAGTTTCGCAGCCACTACAAGCTCCCCGCGCCGCAGACCGAACAGGAAAACTGCGTTGCCCACAACGGCTCGCTCGTGCCCATACCGGGGCGCGACATTTTGGTACAGGCCTGGTACCAGGGTGGCATATCCGTGATGGACTTCACCGATTCCTCAAACCCCGTGGAGATCGCCTTCTTCGACCGTGGTCCGCTGGACCCGGAGAAACTCACCCTGGCCGGCTACTGGTCCGCGTACTGGTACAGAGGGTTTGTCTACGCGACGGAGATCGCCCGCGGGCTCGATGTGCTGGAATTGCTGCCGAGCGAGTTCCTCTCGAGCAATGAACTCGCCGCGGCGGCACAGGTGGCCCCGGACACGTTCAACGCCCAGCAGCAGCGACGCATCGACTGGTCGCCCCGCCCGATCATTGCGCGGGCGTATCTGGACCAACTTGGCCGAAGCGACTCGCTCGCGCGCGAGCGTCGCGAGGCCGTTTCGGATCTGCTCGATCGCACTGAGGAAATATTGGCAGGACGGACGCCCGCCGACCCCACACTCACCGCGCAACTGGACGCAGCCGCCGCGTCGCTGGCGCGCGACGCCGACGCAGCGAGCCAGCGGCAACTCCGCGGACTCACGGAGACACTGACACGGCTCGCCGAACGCCTACGGTGAGATGACGACGTGATGTCGCGCCCTAGTTGCTTGGCGTGTCTCGGTTGATGGTGCGGTGCTTGATACGCCAGCCGTCCGGCGTCCGCACGAACAGGTCGTCGTAGTAGCCAGTGAACGTGGTCGTCGCCGGACGCGTGGTCACATCCAACAGCACGTAGTAGGCGCGGCCTTTCGCGCCGTCCGGGGTCGCGGTGATGCGATAACTCGCCGTCCGATGACGTCTTCCTACGTCACCCGACCGCCCCTGGTTGCGTTCGGCGCGCTCGGCCACCAGATTGGCCATGCCCTGAATGCTGCTCCCGTCCGCTCGTACGATCGTGGCGTCTTCGGAAAATGCCGACACGAACAAATCGCCGTCCCGAAAATCGCTCCCGTGGCTGTACCGGGCGTAAAGTTCCTCGATCTCGCCGTAGTCTTGCCCTGTCAGCGTGCCCGACCCGCTACCGCCCTGCGCCGACACCCACGCGAATGCCCCGCCTACCACCACTGCGACCGCGACCAACATCCGTAGCTTCGACATCTCTGCTCCTCTTTTTGAACCACCGTTTCAGCGCCGCCGTACCGGCCAGATCACCCCTTGACCAGATAACCCCTCTTTTCCAACACGTCTCGCACTCGGTCGCGCAGCTCTCCCTGGACCTCGACACCGTCGTCCACGACCGCCCCACCGGTGCCGCACGATTTCTTCAGTTCGGCGCACAGCGCCTTCAGGAACGCGGCATTCCGCGGCAGGCCAGACACCACAGTCACCGTCTTTCCCCCGCGCCCCTTCTTCTCCATGCGCAGCTTGGCCACCACGCGAGTGGGAATCGCCTCGTTGGCCACGTTCCGCCGACTGCAGGTGCAACGGCGCTGCGGCCAGCCGCAACCGGCGCACACGCCATCGGTGTCGCTGGAATACACCAGCCGCGTGTTGGTTTTGGGATGCACGACATGATCATCCGCAACTCCACGGTTGCCGGCAAGCTCTTTCCAGAAGGGGGGTAACATGCAGGGCGGCGGCAGCGGCGTCGGGTCCAACCCCGGCTAGCCGCCAGTTCTGCTCTTGCCGGCACCCTCAGACATCGACTCGATCGCAGGTTTACTCTGGCTGGTGACACCACTTTGGAGAGGCTCTTGCGGCGAGACCGGGTGATTGCCACCGCGGGTCTCGTCGGGGTGGCGTCGCTCGGTTGGGCCTACATGTTGTATCTGGCTCGGGGCATGACCGGCATGGACATGGGCAGCGACATGACCATGCCGCAGATGCGTGCATGGGGTGTGGTGGACCTTGTTCTGGTGTTCGTGATGTGGGCCGTCATGATGGTGGCGATGATGGTGCCGTCGGCATCACCGCTCATTCTGATGATGGCGGCAGCCAATCGCAAGCGACGTCAACAGGACGACCCCCTGGTCCCGACCGGTCTCTTTCTGGGCGGCTACCTGCTGGCCTGGACCCTGTTCAGCGCGCTGGCCACCCTCGCGCAATGGGGACTCCACGCCTCCGCGTTGCTCTCACCCGCCATGGTCGGCACCAGCCCAGTGCTCGGCGCGGTCTTGTTGCTGTTGGCTGGCCTCTTTCAGTTCACGTCACTCAAGCACGCCTGCCTCGCACAGTGCCGATCGCCGCTCGGGTTCATGATGAGCCACTGGCGAGAAGGCGGCGTGGGCGCCGTGCGTATGGGCCTCGAGCACGGGCTCTACTGTGTCGGCTGCTGCTGGATCTTGATGGCCTTGTTGTTCGTAGCGGGAGTCATGAACCTGGCCTGGGTCGCGGCAATCAGTGTGTTCGTGCTGGCAGAGAAGGTCCTGCTTCGCGGCGAACTCGTTGGCAAGCTCGGCGGAGTGGTGTTCGTAGTCACGGGGTTGGTGATGCTCGCGTAGAACCTCCCCAGGCGGCCGTATACTTTGCAGCATGGCTATGACACCGTCCCCTTCCAGTTCGCCCGTGCGCCGCCGGCACGCGGCTCGCTGGCCCCTTGCCGTCGTGTGTCTCCTGGTCGGCGTCGGGCCTTGGGTCTCTGACGCGTCCGCACAAATCCAGGCCACCGCGCGGGCTGGCGCCACGCCGCCCTGGACCAAAGGCATACTCCCCATTTCGCCGGAGAGCTACTACCACGCCATCGAATGTGGCACCCAGGGTGGAGACGATCCGCCGTGTGTCTTCTGGGATACGGGACTCTGCCAGAACGACGATTTCACGCTGGCGGCTCACAGCGCCTACAAACAGGTAGCCTACGAGGTCTGGGGCACGGTACGGGACGGACAACCGCCGCCGCAGCCAGACTTCCAGGCGGCCCGTCGAACCCGGGTCACCATCAGCGCGACACCGGTTGCCGGTGCCAACAACCCCCTCACCGATCTCGTGCTGTCGCGTGACGGGGAGCCAGCCCGCGCCGTCGATCAATCCGTCAGCGGCGGGAGTGGCCGCGCAACCTACGACTACGAGGCCTGGGCTCCAACTGCGGCCGTCACCCTCGACCTAGTAGGCGAAACCCGCACGATTTCGTGCGTGATCCCGCCCGCAGTCCTCCAACAATTTCGGTAGTCCATCCGCACGGCGGCCAATGGAATGAGCAGACGAGTCGTGGGTCCCCATGTCAACACTGCGTAACAGGGCCGCGGTCACCGGCATCGGGGAGACACCCTACACGCGCGGCACCGACAAGAGTGCGCTTCGACTCACGCTGGAGGCATCCCTCACCGCCATCGCTGATGCCGGGCTCACGCCGATAGATATCGACGGCATCGTCGCGTACGCCAGCGGCGCCGTCGTCGCGGAAGACCTGCTGACCAATTTCGGGAGTCACGACTTCCGCTTCTCGGCCACCACGCCACTGGGCGGCGCCAGCGCCGTGGCGGCGCTCCAATGCGCAGCCATGGCCGTCAGCACCGGCGTCGCCACGCACGTGCTCATCCCGCTCGGTCGTGATGGCTATTCGGGAGCCCGCATCCATCGGCGGTTGGGTCAGATGCGACAGTTCCACGTCGTGTCCGAGTTTGAGGCGCCGGTGGGCGCGAACGCCCCTGCCCAGTACTACGCCCCCATGGCCCGGCGGCACATGGAGTTGTATGGCACGACGAGCGAGCAGTTTGCGGAGGTCGCGCGAACGATGCGTCGGCACGCGACGCTGAACGACAACGCGCTGATGCGCACTCCCATGACGGTCGCGGACCATCAGGCTTCGCGGATGATCGCCGACCCGTTCCGGTTGCTGGACTGCTGCCTCGAGAGCGACGGCGGCGCGGCCGTCGTGGTCAGCGGAGCGGATCACGCGGTGGACATGCCACGGCCGCGCGTCGTGCTCTCGGGAATGGGCGTCGGTCATCCCGATTCACCAAGCGCGATCACTCAGCGTCCGGACATGACGCGTTTGGGTCTCGCCAAGGCCGCGCCACGAGCGTTCGAGATGGCTGGCGTCACGCATGCCGATATCGACGTCGCGGAAATCTACGACTGCTTCACCTATACCGTGATCTGCCAGCTTGAGGATCTTGGATTCTGCGCAAAGGGTGAGGGCGGGCCGTTCGTCGAAGATGGGCGCATCGGGCTCGGCGGCGCGTTGCCGACCAATACTCATGGCGGATTGCTCTCACAAGCGCACGTGGCGGGACTCAACCATGTCGTCGAGCTCGTCCGACAGCTGCGTGGCGACTGCGGGGCCAGACAGGTTGATGGCGCCAACGTCGGACTCGTGACCGGGTATGGCGATCTCGGTGACGGCTCCATCGCGATCATGCGCCGCGACTGAGAGACCGATGACCACGCCCACTCAGGACCCACCGCCACCGAATCCGACTGTCGAGAGTCAACCCTACTGGGACGGACTACGAGCCCATCGACTTGTCCTCCAACGGTGCGCGGCCTGCAAGACACCGCGACACTATCCTCGACCGATGTGCGACACCTGTTTCTCGCTGGAGCACGAATGGTTCACAGCCTCAGGGCTGGGTCGCGTGCATAGCTGGACCGTCTGCCATCACGCGTTTCATCGGGGATTCGCTTCCCTCGCGCCCTATGTCCTGTTGACGGTCGACCTGGCCGAGGGGGTTCGCATGGTGGCGCCGCTCGTGGTGCCAGACGCGGGTCGACTCGCCATCGGACTTCCGGTCATACTCGACTACCAGGGTCGACAGGACGACATCACCGTACCGAGGTTCCGACTACATGGCGAAGACGACGCAGACGGCTGACGCGGATGGGCCGATCACGACGAAGACGGCTGATGCGGGTGGGCTGATCACCCCGCAGATTCGGCAGTGGATCGGACGGTCCGGCGAGCCGCAACGCCTCGAAGTGACGCGACGCGACATCGTCAAATATGCGATCGCCACGCAGCAGCGGCTAGAAAAGTACCGACGCGGCGATGAAGCGCCGCCCATGTTTCTCTTCAATGCGCATCAACCGCTGGTCGACCTCGACGCGCTTCGTCCGGACGGCCTCACGGTGGACCCCCTGCTGCCAGAACTGCCGCTGCGGCGGGTCATGGCCGGCGGCATCAAGAACACGTATCACCGTCCGGTCAAGCCCGGCGACCATCTGGTTCTGACGCGGACGATCGCCGATATCTACGAAAAACAGGGGGCCTCGGGCCCACTCATCTTCGTGGTCTACGCCGTGCGTGTCGAAACAGAGAACGGCGAACTGGTCATGGAAGAAATACGACGCAGGATTTTCCGGTAAGCATCCGCACAGATGCAGGGTCTCTCCCAATGCCTACACTCAGCACCGTCACGATCGGCACCCAACTTGAGGAACGGACGTACGAGACGTCCATGGTCTCGCTCTTCCTCTACAACGCCGCGGTCTGGAATCCGCATCGCATTCACTTCGATGCGGAGTACACGACGCAGGTCGAAAAGCACCCGAACATCGTGGTCGACGGCCCGCTACAGGGCGATTGGCTGTCTCAGGCGGTCACGGAGTGGCTCGGTGAGGACGGCGACCTCGTGGAATTTGAGTACTCGAATCGCAGAGCCGCGTATCTTGGCGAGCGCCTGCGCGCCGGCGGCGAGGTGGTCGAGATTGACCAACAGGCGGGGTCCGTCACGCTGCAGCTGTATATCAAGAACGCGGACGATGCCGTGATTGCGCCGGGCCGCGCACTGGTGCGTGTGCCGGCCTGAATTCAGGCCGACGTTCACGGATGGGCGCAGCGGCTAGCGAGGCGTACGCGGTGTCTTGGCGCTGGTGCGGTTCGGCCGGTAGCCCGAACCAGATTCGTGGCGCGACTGCCGCTTGGAGGGCCTCCCCCGCTCCACGCCGGGCACCGTGTGGACATACTCCCCAGTGGACTGTGCGTTGGCCTGCTCGCGGCGACGCGCAACCGCTTCTCGCGGCGGCTTTGAGGGGATCAACGCATCGCAGCCGCTTCCGATCAGGTCGCTGCGACCCGCCTTCAACAGTGCTCGCCGAACCTCCACGTAATTCTCGGGCTTGAAGAACTGCATCAACGCGCGCTGCAGCTTGCGATCGCGCAGATGCTTGGCGATGAACACCGGCTTCTTGGTGAAGGGGTCAATACCCGTGTGATACATCGCGGTCGCCACGTCGAATGGGGCCGGGATGAAATCCTGGACCTGGTCTGGCCGATAGCCGCCACGTTTCAGAAAGACCGCAAGATCGATCATGGCGTGGAGGTCGCTCCCCGGGTGGCTGGCGATGAAGTACGGCACGATGTACTGCTGCTTGCCTGCCTTCTTCGACTCCGCCTCGAACGTGCTCGCAAACTGTTCGAAGTCGTCGCCCGACGGCTTGCGCATCCGCGCCAACACCTCCGGGTCCGTGTGTTCCGGCGCCACCTTCAGATGGCCCCCCACGTGATGGCGACTGAGTTCACGAATATAGCGAGGCGAACGTTGCGCCAGGTCCATGCGGAGCCCACTGGCCACGAGCACCTTCTTCACCCCGGGTGCCTGTCGTGCTTCTTCCATCACCTCGATGAGCGGATCATGGTCCGTTCCCAGGAGCTTGCAAATCGTCGGATGCACGCAGGATTGGCGTCGGCAGATGGCCTCGACCTCCGGCTTCGTGCACTTCATCTCGTACATGTTGGCGGTGGGACCGCCGATGTCACTCACCGTCCCCTTGAACTCCGGGTCGCGCGCCAGCGCACGCACCTCGTCGACGATGGACTGCTTGCTGCGTGACTGGATGATGCGTCCCTGATGGGTGGTGATCGAGCAGAACGTGCACCCCCCGAAACAGCCACGCATGATGGTCACCGAGTCTTTGATCATCTCGAACGCCGGGATCGGCTCGGTGTAGGTCGGGTGCGGCCGCCGGGTGTAGGGCAATCCGTAAATCCGATCCATCGCGGGCTGCGAGATCGGCAAGGCCGGCCGGTTGCAGACGACCACCCGCCGGTCGTGGCGCTGCGCCAACCGGCGCGCGTTGTAGGGATTGGTCTCGTTGTGAATGATCTTCGTGGCCTCGGCGAACGCCAGCGTATCGTCCCGGACCTCCTCAAACGACGGCAGCGTCAGTGCGTCCTCCGGTGGCGCTTCCGAGGCACCCAGCGCAAACGCCACCCCGCGCATGTCACGCAGATCGCGCACCGTCTCCCCGGCCTGCAGGCGGCGGGCAATCTCGACGATGCCTTCCTCGCCCATCCCGTAGACGACCAGGTCCGCCTTACAATCCAGCAGAATAGAGCGCCGCACGGTGTCGCTCCAGTAGTCGTAGTGAGCCAGGCGCCGGAGAGATGCCTCGACCCCGCCCGCAATCACTGGCACCTGACGATAGGCTTCCCGCGCGCGCTGGCAGTAGGACAACGTCGCGCGATCCGGTCGCAGACCAATCCGACCACCGGGGGAGTACGCATCATCGTTGCGCACCTTCCGGTTGGCCGTGTAGTGATTGATCATCGAGTCCATGTTGCCCGCGCTGACGGCAAAAAACAGTCGCGGCCGTCCGAAGCGTGTCCAGTCCTCGGCGGAATGCCAATCTGGCTGGGACAGCATGCCGACGCGGAACCCGGCCGCGTCGAGAATGCGACCGAGAATCGCCATCGCGAAACTCGGGTGGTCGATGTAGGCGTCCCCCGTCACGAAAACGACGTCGACCGCGTCCCAGCCCCGCTGCTTCATCTCCGCGGCGGTTGTGGGGAGTGCGGCGTGGGTGGCCCCGGGCGACGAGGCGGACAACATCGCCAGCATGTTTCCGGTGGAGCCAGGCGGATCGAGGGCACGCACAGTCGGCATGGGGTGTCTTTTTCGTCGCTCTCAGGACAGGGTCACGGGGCGGTGTCTCCGCCGTCCGCCCTGTAGCCCCCCGCAGCATCCAGCGGGGTGGTGAAGGTATGACGTATTGTACGTCCGTTCATGGAAGACGCCACAGACGTGATCAACTGCACCCATAGCGACGACTGCGGGGCCTGCGCCCTGCTCGGTGTCGGGTACGAGCACCAACTTCAGCGAAAAGACCAGGTCGTCGCACAGGCCTTGGCCAAGCACCCCAGCCTTCGACAGGTGTCGGCGCTCCCGTGCGTCCCGTCGCCGCTGCGAGACGGCTATCGGAACCGGGCCAAGATGGCCGTGGCCTTGTCGCGCCGCGGTCCTCGTCTGGGCTACTTCCAGACCGGAACCCGCGAGATCGTCGATGCACCGGACTGCCGCGTGCTCATCCCGGAGCTGCTGGAGACGACTCGCCAGATTCGACAGTTCTTGGAGACATCCCGGCAGATCCCGCCCAGCTTGCGCCACATCGACGTCCGCTGCGGTACCGATGTCAACCGCCAGCACCTCACCCTGGTGTTCCGGACCACGGAACGCCAGTCATTTCCAGTGGATGGCCTCAGAAGACAGTGCCCCGCCGTCAACGGCATCTCGGTCAACCTGAACCCCGGCACGGACGCCCAGGTCATACGCGGCGCCGTGCATCCATTGTGGGGCGAGCGTGAAGTGTGGGTCGAGCATGGGGGGTGTCGACTCCGCGTGTCCCCCGCCGCCTTTTTCCAGGTCAACCTCGCGCTGTTGCCAACCATCCACGCGCGCATGGAGAGCTTCTTCGGACGCGGCGACGTGTTGGCCGACCTGTATGCCGGTGTGGGCACGCACGGGTTGGCCCTCCGACGACGATTCCGCCGAGTCCTGTTTGCGGAGGGCAGCCGGAGCGCCATCGCAGATCTGAAGTCGACCATCCGCGCTCGCCGCATGAGCGACATGGGCATCTCGCCGGTCGCGGTGGAGCGCGGCCTCGACCGCCTGCGGGAGGAGGCGCCCGACGCCGTCGTCCTGAATCCTTCCCGCGCCGGAGCCCGGCAGGCGGTGCTTGACGCCATCTCCCAGTGCCCAGTGACGAAACTGGCCTACCTGTCCTGTGACCCGACGACGTTGAGTCGCGACCTCGACATCCTGCACCGCCACGGATTCAGTGTTCAGTCGGTCCAGCCAATCGACATGATGCCGCAAACCGCGCAGGTCGAAGTGCTTGCGCTCCTGACGCGGCCGCCCCAGCCCTAGCAGTCCCTCCCCGCTCGCATTGCCCCGTCGCGATCAGGGGTTAGGCGTACGGGGGCAGGGGCGGAGCGGATAAGATAGTCGCCCAGATGAGACCTTGGCTCGCAGTCGTCTTCCTTTTGTCCGGGGCGGCGGCCCTCATCTATCAGATCGCGTGGCAGCGGGCGCTCTTCGTGATCTACGGCCTGGACGCGGTGGACCCACCTGGGAGGACCGCGCGCTAATTCTTGCCCGCTCGACAGACGAGGCCATCATCACCGATGACAACATGGCCACCGAGTGGTGGGCGTTCGGCACCTATCCGTAAGCGCCGCCCACCCGCACCCCTGACTTCCCGAGAGAGCACGACCCGCATGGACGCGACCCATACTGCCCCCCGCCAGCTCATTGCGCTCGAAGACGGCTTCGGCGCCAGCAATTACCACCCGCTTGACGTCGTGATCACCCGTGGTGAGGGCGTCTGGGTCTGGGACGTCGAGGGGAACCGTTACCTTGACTGCCTGGCCGCCTACTCCGCCGTGAACCAGGGGCACTGCCATCCGCGCATTGTGGCCACTCTGCAGGAACAAGCGAAACGCCTCACACTCACCTCGCGCGCGTTTCGCAACGACCAGCTGGGCCCCTTCTACGAAGCCGTGGCGACCCTCACCGGCTACCCGCGCGTGCTCCCCATGAACACCGGGGCGGAGGCTGTGGAAACGGCGATCAAAATGGCCCGTAAATGGGCCTATACCGTCAAAGGCGTACCGGACAACAAGGCCGAGATTCTGGTCTTCTCCAACAATTTCCACGGTCGCACGACGACGATCGTCGGTTTCTCGACGGACGAGCAGTACCAACGGGGTTTTGGCCCGTTCACCCCCGGTTTCCGCGCCCTCCCGTTTGGCGACATCGACGCCGTCCGCGAGGCGCTCAACCCGAATGTGGCGGCGGTCCTGATCGAGCCGATCCAGGGGGAAGCCGGCATCATCATCCCTCCCGACGGCTACCTCAAAGACCTCGAAGCCGCCTGTCGGGAACATGGCGCGCTCCTGATCGTCGACGAAATCCAGAGCGGTCTCGGACGCACGGGGCGCCTGTTCGCATTCGAGCACGAGGGCATCCATCCGGACGTGGTCATTCTTGGTAAGGCGCTCGGCGGTGGCTGCTATCCGGTGTCGGCCGTACTCGCCCACGAGGAGACGATGGGTGTCTTCGGGCCAGGCGACCACGGTTCGACATTTGGTGGAAATCCACTGGGCTGCGCGGTCGCGCGCGAAGCGCTCCGAGTCCTGACCGATGAGCGGATGGTGGAGAATTCGGCGAACCAGGGTAGGCGGCTGCTCGACCACCTTCGGCGCATCAAAAGCTCCAGTCTCAGCGAGGTGCGCGGACGAGGTCTGTGGGTGGCGCTGGAGCTGCACGCATCTGCTGGTGGAGCCCGCCGGTACTGCGAGGCGCTACAGGCACGGGGCCTCCTGTGCAAGGAAACGCACGAGGACGTGATCCGTATCGCTCCCCCCCTTATGATTACGTCCGAGGAGGTCGACTGGGCTGCGGGGGCCATCCGTGAGGTGTTTGACCAGCTGGGCTGACGGCGCCGAGCTGCCCCACGTGCCCTGCGTCTTGACTCGACGACCTGAGCGTTGAGATTCTTACGGTGATGTCTCGATTTCCGTTCCTCCCATCGCCTCGGCGCTGCGTGGCCGCACTCCTCGCGGTGTTGGCGTTCGGGGCCGCGGCTCCACAAGCGGCGATGGCCCAAACCCGGTCCGCCCCTCCGGACGCGCCCCCTCTCGCACTGACCCCGGCGGAATACAACAACACGATCGCCGACCTGCTTGGACTGCCGAGGGATGGTGCGGAGTGGCCGGTGCGCTCAGACCTGGCCGACGCACTAAGCCCGCGGCGCGTCGCAAGCAAGGGCGTCTTCCTGCCTCCGCCGCCTCCGGCAGTGTGGCCGTGGCGATTCCCGACCGAACCCGGTTCCGAAGGCTTCGAGGGTATTGCACAGGGGCAGAGCCCGTCGTCCTACCAGGTTGAGGAATTGCACCTGGCCGCGATGCACTTCGCATCGTTCGTGTTTGAATCTCCCACATTTTTCATCTGCGCCGACTGGGCAAGACTGCCAGTCAGGCAGCAAGAAGCCTGCGGGTGGACAAGTCTCGAACGTTTCGCCCGGCGGGCCTATCGGCGTCCTCTTCGCCCCGACGAGCAGAAACGGCTGGCCGCGTTCTGGACGACGAACGTCGCAGCCGGTCCAGTCGACATGGCGGTCGCACTCACCGCAGCCGGGATCCTGCAGGCGCCGCCTTTTCATTTCCGGGTCGACCCCGACGCCGCCGCGGCGCCGAGCCGTTGGGAATTGGCCAGCCGACTCTCGTATTTCCTCTGGGACTCGATGCCCGACGAGGCCTTGTTCGAGGCCGCCGAGACCGGACAACTGGCGGACCGCGCCGGGATGGAACGGCAGGCCAGACGGATGCTCGATGACCCCAAGGCTCGGCCGGCCATCGTGCGCTTCCATCATCAATGGCTCGGCACGGACCAGGTCACGCTCGTCGCGCCGGCCCGCCGCGCCTTCGGCCCTCGGTTCGGTCTCAGTCCCCGCGTGAAGGACGCGTCCAACGACGACCTGAAGTGGCCCGCGGTCATGGGCCCGGTGCGGTACTCGATGAAATACGAGACCGAGTTGTTCGTCGAACAGGTCATCTTCGACGGTGCCGGCACCTTTCAGGCGCTCATGACCGACAACCGGGGATACATGTCCGACGCGACGGCGCCGATCTACGGCGCCAATGCCAGACGGATCCCGGGCGGCACCACTGTGACGCGGCCGATCGAGCTTGTGGTGGCCTCGATTGGACGCCAGGCAGAACTCACGCTGTACCAGGCTGAATTCCCACGCAGCGAACGTGCCGGCGTGCTGACCCTCCCCTCGGTCCTCGCGCTTGGGGCCTACGCGGTGCAACCGGGACCGATCCTCCGTGGGACGCGGGTGCTCGAGAGACTCGCGTGCATGCATCTGGGCACACCGATACAGGGAGCGGAAGCCGCCCTTCCCCCGGACACACTCACCGTGACGAGCACGAATCGCGAACGTACCGCGGCCGCCACACGTCCCGCGACGTGTAACACCTGCCACCGACAGATCAACCCACCGGGGTTCGCATTCGAGCACTACGACGCGATCGGCGCGTGGCGGGCGCAGGACAACGGGCAGCCGGTAGACGCCAGCGGCACCCTCGCCTTGGGCGACGGTGAGGAGATCACCTTCACCGACGGCGTCGACTTCGCGCATCAGCTCGCGGCGAGCGACCGCGTGCGCAACTGCTACGTGCGGCACTGGACACGCTACGCACTCGGCGATCGATTGGCGGGGGCGGCCCCGGGCCTGGAGGCGCTACAAGCCGGTTTTCGCCGCGACGACTCCATCAAGGCGCTCCTTGTCTCGATCGCTGGTAGCGCGCTGTTCCGCACCGGCCCCAGCGACGTCTCAGGAGACGCGCCATGATCTCGCGACGACATCTCCTTCACCTCGGCGGCCTGACCGCGCTCGGAGCGGCGCTCCCAGGCAGTACGAGTACGCTGCGAGCGCTCGCGCAGAACTCGGCGCCGCCGAGGCGTCTCATCGTCATCAGCCATTGTCACGGCTGGCCCTACAGCGCGTGGAAGATGCATCCGACCGGTCGGTCCGAAGACGAGTCGTGGACGCTTGATCTGAAGAGCCTCCCCAGAGCGGCATTCAGCCAACCGTTGGCGCCACTGTACGAACACCGACACCGCGTGCTGGCGATGGACGGTCTGTCACTCGCAACCGCCGAACTCGACATCGGCGGCAACCGCCACGATCGCGGGTGGATTCACGCCTGGACCGGAAACAACGCCGACTTCGCGGCGCGAGACACGAGGTCGACCTCCGCATCGCTCGACCAGCTCGTCGCCGCACACACGGCTCGACCCGATCGACTACCTTCACTGGAATTGTCGATCGACGCGGCGCTGGAGGCCGGACGTCCGATTGCCTACAACGCCAGCGGGGTCCGGCTCCCGGCGGAGAGCACACCGCTGAAAGCCTGGGAGCGCGTGTTCGGCCCGGCGTCGTCTGGCGACGTGGTCGGCCAGCGTCGACGCCGCACACTCGACTTCGCCTACAACGAGTATCGCGAGCTCGCCCCACGGCTCGGCGCGGCCGACCGCACTCGGCTCGAGTCCCATTTCGGACTGGTCGAACGACTGGGACACCGACTCGAGGGACTGGCCACGCTGGCGTGCCACGCCCCGCCGCGTCCGGCGGCATCGTTCGAACAGTATGACAAGCGGTTCGACGCATTCTCGGACATCATCGCGACCGCGTTCAGCTGTGACATCACCCGGGTAGTCTCACTGTCGCTGGGGGAGATGCCGACCGCGGAATTCGGGGCTTCCGCCATCAGTGACAAGGTGCACAAGGGCATCGCGCACTTCATCCATGACGACGCGGAGAAGCACGCGGCGATGACTGATTACGTGCAGTACCACGGCGAGCAGGTCGCCCGACTGGTCAGCACGCTGGAGGCGACGCCGGAGGTCGGCGGTGGCTCGATGATGGACAACACGCTCATCATCTGGGGATCCGAGCTCGGCGACGGGTGGCACGGATACAGCCGCTACTGTCCGGTCCTCATCGGTGGCTCGTGGGCATTCAACACCGGTCGCTACCTGTACTGGCCTCAACAGACCCCGGCTGAGATGCGGGTCCCGTCACAGGTTCTGACTGGCGGAAGCACCAGGATGTCGGGACTGCCCCATCAGCACCTGCTCGTAAGCGTGGCACGAGCCATGGGCCTCGAGGTCGACCATGTGGGCCTGTCCCACGTCCGTGGCCAACGCGGCGACTTCATCGATGTCAGTGGCCCGCTACCCGGGCTAACGACCTAGCCCTCGCGGAGCAAATTCGCCGTCCGCGGAGGCCCCGCCCCTCAGCGTAGTGGAATCCTGAGAATGTGAGTGCCACCCGCGACCTGGCCCACCCACAACTCGTCGGCCACCTCGATGGCCGTGGTGCCGAGAATCAACCGGTCGTCTGTGGGATAGCGAAGAATCTGGCGCTGCGTCATCGCGTCGGTGTCCACGCGGGCCACGAACGACACGATGCCGGCGCAGCCCCGGCGAGCAATACAATCGCCAACTCCGGTCGGGCTCGGAGCCGTATGCCCGGCCGCCAGCAGTGTGCCGTCTGGCGCCCAGTGCACGTTGTCGATGTTGAAGCCCACCTCGACCCGGGTCTGCTGGACCGGCGTTTGGCCACGCGACAGTCTGATCACCGACTGACTCGCGTAACCGGCCACCAGAAACCACCGACCGTCGCTCGACACCTCGATGCCATTGGGACCGATGTCCTCGCTGCCGGGCACCCGCACCCACGCCGTGTCGGGGTGCCACTCCCAAATGTCACGCGTCCGTGGACTGGTCGCAGCGAACCCACCATCCGGTAGCGCCACAACCGCATTCAGGCCCACGCCCTCCGGCGCCACCGCGCAGCCGGTCCACGTCAGACTCGGCGTCTCACCACGGGCATCCACGTCGAACACCTCGACCGCTTCGCGGGCCCCATGTCGCACCACATACAAGACATGCGTGCCCCCAGTCCCGGTACGCAGACTGATGCCATGGGCTCGAAAACCACCGGTGCTCACGCCCGGGCAATCCGCGTACATCGCAGCATCGTGGCGTCCCTGTGCCGTCGCGGTCGGGAAGAGTCGCACGGTGCTGCCGTCGCGGCTATCGGCCGCCGACAGATAGCCGTCGTCCTCCCAACTCGCCACGATCACCCATGGGGTCTCCGGCACCAAGGCCAGGTCTTCTGGGCTGATCGGTCCGCACACGAACCGGGTATCACCCTCGGGCTCGCACTGCGCGGCGGCCGGTCCCGCCAGCCCCAACCCACATATCGCCATCACGCAAGACACCCACAGGATTCGCATACTCATGATGCGGATTATAAGGTGCCGATCACGTGGCGTGCTGTCAGGGTGCGTCGTGCGGCGCGCTCTGGACCGGCGCGCCCAACAAGAGGCGGTTCTTTGCGGTGATCTCCGGTGGCAGCGCCTGCGTCCAGATACGATACCCCTGCTGGGTCAGACGCGTCGCCCGCTGGATATCGATCGCCAGCGGTCCATCGACCCAACCCGACAACCGACCGGTGTCGCCGCGATCGAGATCGTGGCAACACGGGAGCACCGCGACGCGGGCCCGCGCGGCAACCGCGCGATGCAGCACCACGTCGGTCAGCGCCCCACAGGCATGACACGACACCACGACGTCCGTGGCTCGGAGCTCGGTCTCCTCCAGTGCGCCGGCGACGAAGTCGACGCGGCCGGCCAGCCGTGGCCACGCAGACACCAGCGCGTCGTGTACTTTGGCCTGCGAGGCAGGCAACGCGGTATCGACCACGACAGCGTCCGGCGACGAATTGTCGAGCAGCAGCATGAGTTGAGCCAGCAAACCGTGTCCTGCCCCGAGGTCGACAACGCGACCACCTCGAAAGCGCCGGCGCACCCGCCGCGCCATTTCCCAGGTCTCGTACAACTCTTTACGGGGTAAGCAACCCGCGTGGCACACCGCCCGCGCCACGCCATGAAACAGCGTATCGTCAGGAAAACGACCCAGATCCTTATCCGTCAGGCGTCCTCGGGCCGACCGCGAAAACATGCAGACTCCGTCTTGCAGGCAGGAACTAGTCCAGCCACGACACTAGAACCGAAGCAGCCGATTTACCTTGATCACGAACCCACGATTGCGGAGTTCAGACCAACGGTTCGGCCGCAAGGGATCGCTATCGCGGTCTTCGGTGTAGACGACGAACAGCTCGCTCCCCGGCGTGTATTCCCACCGCAGCCTCAAATTGTTGCTGACCGTGTCGGTGGCAGAGTTGTATTGAATCAGTCCCGCGAAGAACATGCGAGGGGTAAACGTGTAGGTCACGCGCGAGACGAGCAGGTCGGTGCGAAAGGACCCTTGCGGTGTGTCCACCCAGTTGAACGACACCGTCGGCTCGATTGACAGTTGCTGGGTGAGCGCCACGCGGCCCTGGCTGAAACCAACCGTCCGTATATCGCCACTGAAGTATTCGCCCAGACGGACGGTGACCGTGCCGCTCAGCGGACGCTGGGCTCCCCCCGTGTAGGTCGCCTCCATGTCACGGAACCCATAGCCGCCGACTGGTAGCGTCACCCCTGGGCCGGGTTCAAACGGCTCCGTCAGAAATTCGTAGTTGTCCGTCACCGACACGCCCAGCCGGTCGCTTGACTCGAACTCGGTCGCGAACGCCAACTGCGATTGGCGCGTCCCGACGAACCCGGTGTCGGCGGCGAGGATGTACTCAAAGCTGCCCTCCACCCGAAACTGTCGAACGGCGTCAATCGAGCGCGGTCGCGGGCTGAAGCGCCCGGTCGCAAACGACCGGCGAAAATTGTCACGTCGCGTGAAACCCACCTCCGGGGAGAAGTTCTTTTCGACCAATAAATGGTCAGCCTGGAGACCGTAGCGGTCTCCTGCGTACGTGAACTGCCCCTGGTAGCTCGTATCCTCGCCGCTGCGCCCCGGCGTCTGGGTCTTGGCGACGTAGCCGAGCGTGCTCACGTTGTCGAAGAATGAGAAACTCCCGTCTACGCCATACGCCGCACTCTGGCCTTCGCCGTCCACCGACACCGACCGGTTGGTCAGCAACATACCGACACTGCTTCGTCGAAGAATGTCCCGCTTCACACGGACAACGGTGAAGTTCGTCGACTCGGCGCCGGAGATTGGTTCTTCGTCGGTTTGAATATTCAGCGCTCCGACGTCGAAGGCCCCCACCTTCCCGGTGACACGTCCGCCGCCGATGATTGGGACAATCGCGCCATTGTCGAGCCCGATCCGGCGCGAGTAGAAGAGCGTGGGCGCGATACCCACACCTCGACCGCCAACGCCTCCGCCACCGATCGGCCGCAATGCCGTGTCGCGCGTGCTGGCCCCGCCGCCGAGCGCGAAGTCGAAGATTCCTCGGCCTTCCAGAAAGAATTCACGCTTCTCGGGAAAGAACAAATTGAAGCGGGTGAGATTGACTTGCTGTTCGTCCGCCTCAACCTGGGCAAAGTCGGTGTTGTACGTCAGATCCGCGGTCAAATTTCGCGTAATGCCGTACTTGACGTCCACGCCGACGTCGCCATCCAGGTCGTTCCGCTGCGGTGGCGTCGCGGTGACGTCGGTGGTGAGCCCGGAGATGGCGTAGGGCTTGAGCTCCAATGTATGGTCGCCGGCAGGCACCTCCAACCCCACCATCGTGGCCGCGTCCGAAAGACGAAAGATGCCGCGGCGACCGACGGAGATCGGCACTGGGGTCAGATACGTCAGCTCGTTCTTTCGCCGCACCGTCCGACGAATCTGCAGACCCCAGACCTGCGCCGGCCCCGGCCGGTAGCGCAGAGACTTGAACGGAATCGCCATCTCGACCGTCCACCCGCCCTCGAAGCGTCCCGGGCGGAGATCCCAGACGGGGTTCCAGTCCGTATTGGGGTTCCCCTCGTTGGTGATCGCGAAGTCACCGAGCGCGCCCAGGGGGTTGGTGTAGAAGGCCACACCGTTTCGCCGGTCGTAGAAGGTGTCGAAGACGACCCAGAACCCATCGTTCTCTCGGAGCTGGCTCGTGTCACGACGCAGTTCGTTCGCGACCCATCCACTGGGCGGCGCCGTGTCCCACAACCGACCGCTTACGTAGATATGGGTCGCGTCGAACATGACCCAGGCCTCCGTACGTTCGGTGCCCGGCGCACCCTCGTCCGGCATCTGTTGGACGAACCCCTCGATCGCGGGAATGGTCTGATACACCGGCTCGTCGAGCCGACCGTCAAGACGAATGCCCTCGGTGAGCTTGATCGCGCGGACCGTCGCCTGGCCGAGGCCGTCGCGGGCCACGACTTCGGGTGGCACAGGCGCGGGCGGTCCCCCGATCGATCCAGCCGGAGCCAGGTCGCGCGACTGGACAGCGGACGTATTTCCCGCCAACTCGCGCGGATGCGGGACGCCGGCGGACGATTCCGCCATGGTCACCAGCCCTGCTTCGACCGGCGTGGACGGTTGAAGCGGTGTCTGGGCGCCGGCGACGGCGGGGACACCCAACGCGAAACAGCTCGCGAGAGCCATCAGCACTCGCTGAGAGTGTGCATTCGCGCGTGGCGATACCCCACCTGGGGTCTGCGGGACGGTCAACATGGAGAGAGGGAGCGAGAATCAGCGCATCGGCAGGTGCGCTGGCCGGTCCAGGCAGTCGGTGTCGTGTCGCTATTGCATCGCGGCAACACCAGCGTTCGCCGCATCTTCATCCTGCTGCGACGAGGCCCCACTGCATCCAATCGCACCCACGGTCTGACCATCCTTCGTAATCGGGACCGCGCCTTGAAGGAACAACATCTGTCCGCCCTCAATGACCTTGTCCAGCCCCAATGAGCCGATTCTGGTCAAATCGCCAGACGGGGCGCCGAAAGTCGCCGACGCGCGCGCCTTGCCGACCGCGACATCGGCGGTAAAAAACCGCGCCGTGTCCATCCGCTCCAGCGCCACAAGCGCGCCTCGAGCGTCCACGACCGCGCAGCTCAGACCGACGCTCATCTCGACTGCCGATCGCTGGGCTGCGGCCAAGGCCGCCTCTGCCTCAGCCAGCGACGGTCCCATGGCGCTTTGCGCTCCGGCCGTGCCGGCCATCAGCGCCAGGCACACACCAGCACCGAGGGCCGCGCCATATCGTCTACTTCCGTTCATCTTGATCCCCTTGTCGTTCGTTACCAGCCGCCTCATCCCTGGAGTCGAAGCCCTGCGGCTCTACTGTGACGCGACCACGCCTGCCTCAAGATAGGCCACCAGCGGCGGCACCACCGTCTCTGGTTCCTCGAGGTGCGGCACGTGGCCCAGGCCCGGTAGCAGCAGCACCTCGCCGTTGCCATTCGGGATGGTCTCGGCCAAGACCCTCATCCGCTCTTGGAAGGTCGCCGCCGGGCCGAGCAACATATCCTCTGCGCCCCCGAACGCCAGCGTGGGCACCTGAATGTGCGCCCAGTCGTAGACCACCGGGTCTCCGTACAACATCTGGCCGATGATGGCCTGCACCATGGCGAGTCGCGGCCAGTCGGCACTCAGTGTCCACGAGTAGCGGATACGGGTATACAGCTCGAAATCATCATTCCAGGCTTGCGGGTTGTGCGCCACGTACCGGCTCAGACTTGCTCGGGTGCTCTGGTAGTCGGTCTTCAGCGTCCGCTGGTACGCCTCGTCGACTGGCGGCATGGGACGGGTATACCGACTATCGGCCAGTCCGATGGGGTTGTAGATCACCAGCCGCTCCACCGACTGGGGATACTGCGTGGTGAACCGTGCGGCCAGCATGCCCCCCATCGAGTGCCCCACGACCATCACCTTGTCGATCTGCTCCGCCTGGAGAATGAGCCAGGTATTACGCGCCTGCGAATTGAAGTTGTATGGCGCGATCGGCTTCGATGACTTGCCATACCCAATCTGGTCCGGGACAAGCACGCGAAAGCCAGCCGCGGTCAGGCCGTCGATAATCGCCTTGAAATAGAACCCGCCGAAGTTGTTCCCGTGCATCAACATCACGGTGTGCCCGTTGGGGGCGCCCTGCGACGCCACATCCATATACGAGATCCGCACGTCGTGGCTGTAGACGCTGATGTCGAGGTACTTGCTCGGATAGGGATACGGGCACTCGTCGCAGGTGATGCTGCCCGGTTTCACGTCGGTGGGAGTTGGGACTGGCGCCAGAATGGTGCGGTTCTGGGCGCCAGCGGACACCGCGAAGCCGAGGAACACGAGCGACACACAGAGCGATCTCAGGTATATGGGCATAAGTCGTGAGCGAGAAAACGGGTAGGTGATGAAATGTACCACGACGCACGAACGGGGCGCTCCTCACTCGCCCGGCAACGTCGGCCGTATTCGCAAGAAACGGCCGAACACAGATAATACCAGCAGCCCCTGGCGCGGATGTGCTCCATGGTGCTAGGGCCCGCCCCGGTTGTCATGACGCCCATGTCAGGTCGGTGGTCCTCCCGATCTGACTATCCCGAGCTGCCCTGTATCGGTTGTTGGTTCCATGCCGGGAGACAGGCTTCGGTCTGAGAGCCGCATCGGAGGATGACACCGGCGTCGAACGCGGCCCCCGACGGAGAGTTACCCATTGCGGGGGCCCGGCGGTGCCCGCTAGAGTGGAGCGGTTGTGGCAGACGAAGCATTGAAGGAACTACGTGACTCCATCCAGGCATTCGAACGCGCGCGCGAAAGCCGCAAGCGGATAAGCGCGGCGGCTCCGGTGCCCGCCGTGGCGAGTGCCGCACCGGTCGCGCCGGGTGCGGCAACAGCTCCGGACGAACCGGACCCGATAGCCGAAAGCATCGCACAGCCCACGCCGGTCCCGCCCAGCGACCGCACATCCTCCGTTGACGCCGAGGGCGCGGGCGCGGAAACAGTGTTGCCAGAGACGGCGGCAACGACCGGCCCCGGCGAGGACACCGCAAACGCCGAATCCGGCACCGCCCCTGACGAACCCAAGAACGGGTCGACGGGAGACGGCGGGTTAACTGTTGGACCGGCTCGGCCCGGACGGTTTGCCATCCAGGTCGGCGCGTATGACCGGGAACCTCAGGCGACGGCTCTCGCTGAGCGTCTGACCGCGAAGAACTACCCGGCATACGTCGCCGAATCGCGGGGCCTGGAGGATCGTGTTCCGGGTCCGGTTCGGTGGGTACACCGACCGAGCTACCGCGGAGGAGACGGGCCGGCGTGTCACTGCCGATGAAGGGCTCGACTGGTACCTCCTGCAGACGCCGTAGCCAAGTTTACAGATTGGCACAGGCTGGCGTTCCGAGGTGAAGTGACCTCCGTGTAGGATGGCGACAATCCGCCGTAGGAGCTGCGGCAGGCGATCGAGTCCTACGAACGGGCCGTTCGCAACCGGCATGCGCGGGCGCGCCGGCGCAGGGCCTTGGCCCCACCGACCCCGCCACCGACCAGTCGCCGTAGCCGGCCACGCTGGGTTGGCCTCACTTCCGTTGGCGTCATACTTGTCGCTGGCGCGTTCCTGACGCAGGGACGGCTGCGGCCGACGTCGCCGGTCCCCGCCAAACCCGCCACCGAGGTCTCCGTTCGCCCAGCGCTAGCCCCGTTGCATCCGGCCTTGACCCGCATCGTGCTGGACCCGGGCCACGGCGGCCACGACCCGGGAGCACGCGCGGGCACCCTCAATGAAGCGGCGGTGGTGCTGGACGTGGCGACACGTTTGGAGGCTCGACTCAGAGCGGAGACCGGCATCGAGGTGGTCTTGACGCGCCGAGACAACGTCTACCTTCCACTCCGTGCTCGCACAGCGCTGGCCAACTGCGTCGGGGCGGACTTGTTCCTGTCGATACACGTGAACGCGTCGCGTCACGAAGTGGCTGGCGGCATCGCGACGTATCATCTCCGCGCACCGGCTTCGGACACAACCACCTCAGTCCGCCCCGCCTCATTCACCGCGAGGCCATCGGCGGGGCACGATTCTCGCGACCTGGCTGAAGCGGTCCAGCGGAACCTGCTTGCGGGCGTCCGCCAGTTGAATCCCGACGCGAGAGATATGGGCGTCAAGGGGGCCAAGTTCATGGTCTTGCGAGGCGCGACCATGCCCAGCGTCCTCACCGAAATCTCGTTTCTCACAAACGAGCGCGAGGCCGTCCTCCTGTCGACGGACGCCTATCGGGACCAAATTTCAGACGCGCTGCTACGCTCGATCCTCGACTACCAACACACCCTTCCGCTGCCCGAGCGGGCGAGCGCGGACGGCAACGACTAGCAGGCATCGCAACCCGGCCTGCCTGCGGTGGTTCGACCGCGCATCCGCGCCCAGCACCAGGTCTCCTCAGCGCGAACGTCCCGCGAAAGGACAGTCCGGCACCACTGTGCGCCCCGTTGCGGGGTGCGGCGTGAGATGATCCTGACGAAGCGCGGTCCCTGGGCCGTGATGGGGAGGCACATCCGACATGCAGGTACGCAAGACCGCCCCGTGGGCGATCACCGTGACCCTTCTGGCGCTTGCGATGACGAGCGGGGCGGTGGTCCCGACCGATGCTGGGGCACAACCGGTGCCGCGCTACGAGGTTGATCCCCTGTGGCCCCAACTCCCGCTGGGAGACCACTGGTTGACCGGCGGCCTGGGCGGTATGTGTATCGATAGCCGTGACCATATCTTCATCCTCAACCGCCAAAATGTCGTTCCCGACGACCTCGATGGCGCCCGACCGGCTCCTCCGGTCATCGAGCTTGACCCAAGCGGAGCGGTGGTCCGTGGTTGGGGGGACCCGGTGGCGCTCGGCGACCGGCTGCACGACTGCCACGTCGACGCCGACCGGAACATCTGGATCGTCGCGTCCGGCACCGGCGTGGTACAAAAATATTCTGGCGACGGGAGCCAGCGTCTGCTGCAAATAGGCGAATCTGGACGGTACGACTCGTCTGACGGCACACGAGACGGGACGCCGCTCAATTCCGACCACGCACAGTTCTTCCTGCCCGCGAGTCTCGACGTGGATGCGGCGACGGGAGATATCTACGTCGCCGATGGGGAGACGCCGCGCGGCAACCAGCGAATCGCCGTCCTGGACCGCGACGGCCGTTTCCTCCGACAGTGGGGCTTGCACCGGACGACGGCCGAACGAGACCTCACGCCGCTACCCCACTGCCTCCGGCTGTCCAACGACGGATTGGTATACGTCTGCGACCGAGAGGCGGACCGCATCCAGGTCTTCGACAAGATGGGTACGTTCGTGCGAAACATCGACGTGCCCTTCATCCCTGTGACCTCACCTGACGGGCGCCGCAGCGGCACCCGCGGCACCGCCGTCGTGCTCGCGTTTTCGCCGGATACGGACCAACGTCTGATGTATGTGCTGAATCAGAACAGCGTCATGGTCGATGTCCTCGATCGCCGCAGCGGAGAGCGATTGTCCAGTTTCGGAGGCGGCCCGGGACGCTACCGCGGTCAGTTCACGTTGCCGCACGGTATCGCCGTTGATTCGACCGGCAACGTCTACGTCGCTGAGCAGGAAGGCCGCCGCATTCAGAAGTTCCGCGTGGTCTCCCCGTAGAGCCGGTTGCCGAGAATGTTCAACGCACGTGAAATAAGTCACCACCTTGGCGAGTCGACAGTGAAAGACAGACGGTCTCCGCTGGACGAACCCCGCAGCGGATGGGTGGTTGCATATACTGGGGGATGTCGGTTGGGTTCCCCAGGCTGGAGGACGGTGTGATGGTGTCGACGAATCGTGGACTGGTGGCGATGGCCGCTGTGGTAGCGCTGACTGTGGGGGGCACGCCAGCTTGCAGCGGCGGGGTCAATCCGCTCGCGCCAGGCGGCGTTGCGTTCTTTTCGTTCACCGACATCACCTTAGGGACGGGCGACCTCGCCACCACCGGCACGCAGGTCACCATCAATTACATCGCCTGGATCTTCGAGGACGGTGCATCCGACAACAAGGGCGCGCAGGTCGACAGCGGCGACGGACTCACGTTTGTGGTCGGCGGTAACCAGGCGATCGGTGGGTTCGACCAGGGCGTGCGAAGCATGCGCGTCGGCGGGACTCGGCAACTCGTCATTCCAGCCCACCTCGGGTTCGGCGAGGGCTCCGCCGGTGCGATTCCCGCGGACGCCACCCTGGTGGCCGACGTGACGCTGGTCGATGTTCAAACGGTAACGACAGACAGCGCCCCCTTCTCCATCACGGACTTGTCCATTGGTGATGGCGCGGTGGCGGCAACCGGCGATATGGTGACGGCCGCGTACGGCGGCTGGCTCTATGACGAAAGCCGGCCGGACAACAAGGGTGCCCGGTTCGACAGCTCAGTTGGAATCTCGTTCACCCTCGGCGCAGGCCAGGTCATCGAAGGCTGGGAGCAGGGCATCCCGGGCATGCGTGTGAATGGCGAACGACGGCTGATTATTCCGCCGGAAATTGGATACGGCGATGTGCAACGCGGCATCATCCCGGCCAACGCCACGCTGCTCTTCGACATCACCCTGCTGACGGTGGGCCCTCAGTAACCGCGTCCGCGGCCTCGGTCTGACGCGCGGCGAGTAGAATCGAACCCAGCGTGCGCTCCGGTGGTATCTCTCGTCGTCGTGAAGCGGCTCTGGTCGCGACCCTGGCCGTCGTCACCACGGTCGCCCTGACGTATCCGCTCGCATTCCAACTCGGCGACGGCGGCCGTGTCGACTCCGAAGACGGCCTGTTCAGCATCTGGAACATCGCGTGGGTCGCTCGCACCATCGTCGCTGACCCCGCCGAGCTGTTCCACGCGAACATTTTCTACCCGCATCGCAACGCACTCGCATTTTCTGAAGCCAACCTGGTGGCGGGGCTGCTAGCGGTCCCGCCGTACTGGCTGACCCGCAACCCGTACACGGCGCACAACACCGTGGTGCTGTGGTCGTTCATGCTCTCGCTCGTCGGCACCTACCTGCTGGTGCGACGGCTGACCGGGAGCCGACCCGCGGCCGCCGTCTCCGGAGTGCTGTTCGCCTTTTGCCCCTTTGTCTTCGCTCGCAGCGCGCACATCCAACTGCTGATGACCGCCGGTCTCCCGTTCGGCATGCTGGCGTTTCACCGCCTCGCTGAACGGCCGACCCACAGTCGCGGCGTCGTCCTCGGTCTGGTGTTGGCAGCGGCGGGGCTCGCGTGCGGGTACTACGGGCTGTTCGCCGGCCTCATGGTGGGCGTGGCCATTCTGTTCCACGCCGCCATGGATCGGGGCTGGGCGAACCGTGGCTACTGGACCGCCATTGCGGTGGCGGTCGTGACCGGTGGCATCGTGACTGGCGCCGGCTTCCTCCCGTATCTGGATGTCAGCGAGACGCACGGCGCAATGGTGCGAACGCTGGATGACGCCCGCATGTACTCCGCAGACTGGCGGGCCTACCTGGCGTCACCGGCACGCTCCCATCGATGGCTGCTCACGCGTATCGAGGTCTGGAACGAAGTCCTGTTCCCCGGCTTTCTCATGCTGGGCCTGGCCATCCTTGGCATCGCGGCCGCACTGCGGCCGACCCGTCGCCCGGGAGACCACACGGGGGACATCTCACCACCCTCCACGAACCAGCGGCGTGTGGTCGCACTCTATGGGACGATCGCCGTGCTCGCCGGGTGGGCTTCACTTGGGCCGGCGGGCGGCCTCTACACCCTGTTGTTCGAGATCGTGCCCGGGTTCGGAATGTTGCGGGCGCCGGCGCGTCTGGGTATCGTGACGGCGCTTGCGCTCGCTGTAATGGCCGGCATCGGCGTGACCCGGCTCGCGCGCGGGCGCTGGACTGCGGCGGTGACCGGCGGTCTCCTCGTCGTCGCGCTCGCCGAACTGGCAGCGGTGCCGTATCCGCACTTCGAGGCGCCCCGGTTCCCGGCCGCCTACCGCATGCTGGCGCAGTTGCCGGCGGGCCCCGTGGCCGAGTTTCCGTACTTCAACGCGCGGATGGAGTACCCGCGTCATGCGTACTACATGGTGGGGTCGACGGCCCACTGGCGTGCGCTCGTCAATGGCTACTCCGATGTGATCCCGCAGGACTTTCGAGCCGAAGTGAACGACCTGGCCGAGTTCCCGTCCCCGCAAGCCTTCGACATTCTGGCCCGGCATGACACCCGCTACGTGCTTCTCCACCGGCGGCTCTATGGTGAGGACGCCTGGCAGACCCTGGCCGCCCGCGCAGCCCAGTTCCACCATCGGCTACAACCTATTTTCTGGGATGACGACGCGCGACTGTACGAAGTCGTCACCACGGCGCCGTAGCGTCTCCACCAGGCAGCGCGTGCCCGCCTCCGGAGACGCCATCGCCAGGGCGGACTTGCGGGGTTCCAGCCGCCGGTGGTACGTTGGCGTGCTTGGTAACGAACACGCCCCCGACCGCCGCCGGCGGTCTGACCATTTTCTTCCCGGCCTACAACGACGCCGGCACCATCCCCAGTATGGTGATCGGGGCGGTGATGACCGCGCGTACCCTCACGGATGACTTCGAGGTCGTGGTGGTCAACGACGGCAGCCGCGATAGCACGGGAGCGGTGCTCGAAGAGTTGGCGGGAATGTGCCCGTCGCTCCGCGTCGTGACCCATCCGCAGAACCGCGGCTACGGGGCCGCCCTACGGACCGGCTTCGCATCGGCCACGAAAGAATTCGTCTTCTACACGGACGGCGACGCCCAATACGACCCACGAGAACTGTCTGAACTGTGGGCCCGCATGACACCCGACGTCGATTTGGTCAATGGGTACAAGATTAGCCGGTCCGATCCGCTACACCGGATTATCATCGGACGCCTCTATCACCACACCGTACGGGCGCTCTTCGGGCTCCGCGTCAGGGATGTCGACTGCGATTTTCGACTGATGCGCCGCTCGATCTTCGATCGGGTCCGTTTGGAGAAAAGTAGTGGGGTGATCTGTCTTGAGTTGATGAAGAAGGTCCAGGACGCCGGTGGCCGAATCGTCGAGGCACCCGTGCATCACTTTCACCGGGCCTACGGGACATCTCAGTTCTTCAACTTCCCGCGCATTGCGCGCACCCTGCTGGACATCGCCCAGTTATGGACGGTGCTGGTCTGGCGCAAGAAGCCTCAGGAGACCATCGCCGACCCTGAGCCTACGGGCGCGCACTCCGAGCCGGCCAGCAAAGAGACGGGGAAACAGCCATAGCGTCTCGGTGTGCCCTGGCCAGACACACCCGCCAGTCAACCCGCGTCGGGGGCGGGTTTCCTGGCCAGGGCCAGAAGCGAGCTGCCGCACGGCAAATCGATATGAC
>CAWWAF010000032.1:0-32501 GCA_963934795.1 uncultured bacterium | reverse complement strand
CGGCGCCCGCTCAGGGGACAGCGCCTCGCGGTCGATCGCGAGATACTCCTGTGCTCGTAGGGTCAGGAAGCCGCAGGTGAGACAGTTCTCGGGATGTGGCATTCGCGTTCTGTCGACAACCGCATCGGGAGGCCAGCCGTGTCCTATGCTTCGCCAACCTCGAAGGCGTCGTGGAGGACCTTCACGGCCTCGGCGACCTGTGACTCGTCCACCAGGCAAGTGATCCGTATCTGCGAGGTGGTGATCATCTCGATGTTGATCCCCGCGTCCGCGAGGGCACGAAACATCCGCGACGCGAACCCGGGGGCGTTCTGCATGCCGGTACCGACGATGCTGACGTTGCCGAGGTGATCATGCGCGACGCAATCGGTCGCCCCGATCTTCGTCGCCACCCGACGGGTGACCTCCAGGGCCTGTGTGACGTCTCGGCTTTCGACCGTGAACGAGAGGTCCGTGAGACGCTCGGTGCTCGCGTTCTGGACGATCGTATCCACGCTGATGTTGGCGGCGGTCAGGGGTTCGAAGACCCGCGCCGAGATGCCGGGGTTGTCCGCCACTCCGCGAATGGTGACCCGGGCGACATTCCGCTCGTACGTCACGCCGCGCACCTTGTTGCTAATCTCCATCTCGTTGTCTCCGTCGGAACCCGTATCGTGGATGAGCGTGCCCGGCACGTCTTTGGTGCTCGACGCGACGAGCACGGGGAGCTTGTACCAGGCGGCCAGCTCGATCGAGCGGGGGTGCATCTTCGCTCCGTAGGTCGCCAGCTCCAGCATTTCCTCGTAGCCGATCTCGGTCAGTTTTCTCGCGTCCGGCACCACACGGGGATCGGCAGTGTAGATACCATCAACGTCTGTGTAGATCTCGCAGCGGTCCGCCTTGAGCGCGACCGCGACGGCCACGGCCGTGGTGTCGGACCCGCCTCGTCCCAGCGTGGTGATGTCCATCTCGTCGTTGACGCCTTGGAACCCGGCGATGATGACGACGGTGCCGGCGTCCAGCTCCTGCCGGACGCGCGCGGGGTCGAGATGCACGATGGACGCGCGCCCGTGGGCGGTGTCGGTGCGGATTCCGGCCTGCGCACCGCCCATACTGATCGACGGCACGCCCATCTCCCGCAGCGCCATCGCCATGAGCGTCGACGAGACGATTTCCCCGGTAGACAGCAGCAGGTCCATCTCGCGTGGCTCTGGAGAGGAACTCAGAGAATCGGCCAGCGCGATCAGCGCGTCGGTGGTCTTGCCCATCGCCGACACCACGACGGCGACGTCATTCCCCTTGGCGCGCGCGCCTGCGATGCGCTGCGCCACGAATTTGATCTTGTCGGCGTCGCCCAGAGACGTGCCGCCGTATTTTTGGACAAGGGTCGCCACTACTGAAGTGTCCTTTGGATGTGGCGTCGCACCAGTCTGTTCTCGACCGCTTGCGGCGCCGTGCGTGTTCCGGTGAAGCCTGCCTCAGGTCCGAGTGCTGAGACGCCGGTTCAGTTGAACCGGCCTCCCGCATTCCGACGACGACCTCGTTGCGTGCGGCGAGGCCCACGGCGAGAATAACTCGACGGGCTGTGCATGGCCAAATGCGCGAGGGGCGTGAGCGCCGCGTGGCGAGACGCAGAGGGCCGTGGCACCTTGCTGGTCTGCGCGCTCGAGACTATTCTTGGGGCTCGCCCACAGCGTGGTGGCCCGAGTCGAGCGGGGTTGCCCGAGTTGAGGAAAGTGAGATCAGGTATGAGGCTTCTCCAATCGTCGCGTCTTCTGTTGGTTCTGGTCGTCGTGTCGTTGTCCGTGGTGACGGCGATGGTGGCGGCGGAACGGTCCGCCTCGACCATGGCGACGGCCGCGAACCGATTCCTCGAGAGCTTGACCCCCGACCAGCGAGCCCAGGCGGCCTTTGCGTTCGAGGCCGATGAACGGACGCAGTGGCATTTCATTCCGACGGAGATGTTTCCTCGGAATGGATTGACACTCAAGGCCATGACCGACGCCCAACGCGCCCGGGCGCACGATTTGCTGAGCGCCGGACTCAGCCAGCGCGGCTATCTGACGGCCACCGCCATCATGGACCTGGAAACCGTCCTGCGGGCGCTCGAGCCCAACGGTCGACTGGTCAGAGACCCCGAAACATACTTGTTTTCAGTCTTTGGGACTCCGTCGACCGACGGCGCCTGGGGCTGGCGTTTCGAGGGGCATCACATGTCGATGCACTTCACGGTGGTGGACGGCAACGCGGTGGCGGCCTCACCGTATTTCTTCGGGTCCAATCCCGCGCAGGTTCGGACCGGGCCCAAGGCTGGCCTCAGAGTCCTCCGAGAGCGCGAGGATGCGGCCCGTGCACTGGTCACCGCGCTTGACGCGTCCCAGCGTAGCGCGGCCATTCTGGAAGATGTGGCGCCGGATGACATCCTGACCGGGGCCGAGGTGGATATCGATCCGCTGTCGCCGGTCGGCGTCCAGGCATCCTCTCTCAACGCGATGCAACGCGAGTTGCTCTTGGATGTCGTCGGCGCCTACACGTCCATCATGGCGAGTGACATTGCGGCCGAGCGGATGGCGAGCATCCGCGATGCGGGGCTTGAGAACATCACCTTTGCGTGGGCGGGGCCGACCGAGCGGGGCGAACAGCACTACTACCGGGTGCAGGGGCCAACTTTCTTGATCGAATACGACAACTTCCAGGGTGATGGCAACCACGTCCATTCGGTCTGGCGCGACTTCAACGGTGATTTCGGGCGTGACCTGCTACGTGAGCATCTGCAGGCGTCAGCCCACTGACGGGTCGCATCCGGGCACGCTAGGGGCTCACGATCGTGCCCAGCTCCTGCGCCGCAGTCAGCACGCGATCGATGATGCCGGCCGGATCGCGGCGGCGGAAGTATGGAGCGTCGGCGACGATCACGAGCTTCCCGCGGGCGCGAGAGAGGCTCACGTTGATGAGGTTGGACGCCGAAGACAACGGCCGCCTGTCCGACAGCAACCGGCCAGGCGGCAATGGTTCGGCGTCCACCGTGTCGACGACCACGACATCGCGCTCGCCGCCCTGGAAACGATGGACGGTGCGGCATTCAACCCGATCGGACAAGGCGGGGTTGGCGGTAAGGAGCCGGCCGATGAGCCGTACCTGTTCGACGTAGGGAGCGATGATTGCCACCGTTCCCGCCCCGGCCTCAACGGCCTGTCGCGCCATGTCCACCGCGATGGCAGCGTGCCCCTCGTTGAACCGAGAGTAGCTGCGGACAGGTGTGGCACAGGTCGACGAGCCGTCGGTGTCGACCACGACGACGGCGGCACCGGGGCACGGTGCGCACGCGGCGATGCGGTGCGTGTCGCGGGTCACGTCGCCGTGTCGCAGGCGTCCGCCGTAAAACAGCCCGCCCACGAGATCGCCAATACGCGGGTGCATGCGGTACTGGGTATCCAGCATGACGACGAGGTCGCTCCGGTGGGGCTCTGGGACCGTGATGTCGAAGATGTTGCGTCCCATGGCCCGCTGCACGAAAGGCTCGGACGATTGGACGATAGGGGGTAGTTGCTGAGGGTCCCCAACCATGATCACGCGGGATGTGGCGAGACTGGCGCAGTAGAACAGAGTGGGGAGCACGGCCATGCCCGCTTCTTCGACGATGACGGCGTCGAACCGCTGATCGGACATCAACGAACTCATGTACACATTGGTCATCGTCGCCAACACCAGACGTGCGGCCGATACGACCGCGCCCTCCCGCGTTCGGAGGTCGTGGCGGAGCTGTTGACTCCGCTCGACGCTGAGTTGGACCGCCTGCTCCAGGCGCCCAAGCCGCCGTTCCACGAGACGGGTCTGCTGTTCCACAGAGAGCGTCGCGAGACGCGTAGCGTCGGATCCCCGCAGCAGGCTGGCCACGCGTTCAGGGTCGACCGCTGCGACGTTGGTGGTGCCGAAGAGCCCCAGCTGCGAGGCATCCGCGTTGGCCCTGAGGTCCGCCAACAACGCGTTCCCTATCGTCAATTCGAGCAACCGGCGAGCATGGCGTTGCTCCAGAGCCGCGATACGGGTGTGGGTTTCCGCGTAGCGGCGCTCCACGACCTGCGGCAGACCGGCGCCGTGGGTGTCGGCCTGCGTCTGTCCCAGTCGCACGACCTCGCCGCGGTTGATGGCGGCCCCGCCGTCCTCGATCTGAGCCAGGCGACTCAACGCCTGGTCGACAGCGGCGTTGGTGGTCGAGGTGACCAGCAGCCGTTGGCCCCGCTGCAACAGGGACAGCACGATGTAGCCGAGCGTGGTGGTCTTGCCCGTGCCGGGCGGGCCCCAGACGAAGGCCGGCGTCGTGCGTAAACAGAGATCAACCGCCTGGCGTTGACTGGCGTTGAGCGCGTCGGCGAGGTGGTCGGTCGGCGCGCCGCTCACCGTCAGTTGGGATGCGGGCGCGTTGCCGAACAGCGACAGCGCGGTATCGGTGTGGAACCCGTCCTGCTCACCGAGCCCACGCAGCGCCTCCTGTAGCCGTTCGTAAAGAAACCAGGGGTAGATGACGAGTGTGGCCCGGCCATCGGGCAGATCGAGGGCCCGGTCGCTGCTGAGGACGATCTGGGCGCCGTCGATAGAGACGACCGTAACCAGCACATCGCTGCGGTCGGTGACCAGATTGCACTCGCCACCTTGCACCAGCTTGTCGCTGCTCTGGTGCAGCGTGAAGCGGTAGGCGACCCGATCGCGGCCCGGCGCGTCGTCCAGTTGCTCCCCGTCGGTCGCAGGGATCTCGTAGGGCCCCATGCGCTCGCGCATGGATTCCATTTCCCCGGTGACGGCCCGGCAGAAGCTGTCGATGAACCGTTGAAGCAAAGGGACTACCGACTCCCGGTCGTCCCTACTTCGATCCGCGTCAGGGTGAGATAGGGGTTGTCCTCCAGCGACGCGGGGACCAGGAAGACCATTTCCGCGCTGTCGCCGGGCGGGATGTCGCCGGTGAGGTAACCACCGACCGGATTTTCCGCGACACCGGTGGTCGCGTCATCCCCATGCAGGAGCACGGCGCGCACGTCGCCGATGTCGACCGCGTTCGGGTTGGTCAGGCGCACAATGACTCGGTAGCCTTCGAGGATCGGTTCGATGCCGTCGCATGACACCAGGATGCCGAGTCCACCCGCCGACGTGACGTGGTCCCGTCCCGGAGGATCGCAGGTCAGCGTGACGCCAATGGGGACCGCCGTTTCCAAACGGGCCACATGGTCCAACAGCTGATCGACGACGTCTTCCAGTGCTTGGACGCGAGCGCGCAGGGCTTCGGTGTCAGATGGCTCCTGCGCCGCCTGAGCCGCGGATCCAACCGTCGCCAGAATCAGCAGCGCGAAAATACAGCCGTTCCTCATCATGTACCTCAGTCGCGACCCGGGTCGGACGTCGCCCCCGAGTCCGGGACCGCCCACCCTGGTCGACTTAGACGACGCAGCAGCCATGATAGCCGGGCACGCGGGACCAGCGTGAGGTATGTAAGTCCGATGGCGTCTGGTGAACGTCTAAGATTACGCACGCCTATGACACGCCTTGCGTTCGGAGCGACCCAATTGTTCGTCGGACTGTGCGCTGGCGCCGCGCTCGCGCAGAGTCCAGCGCCGTAACCGGTCGACGACGCGAGCGAACCGTTCGCCGCGGAGAAGACCGGCAAGACTCTCCGGGCGATGCGGCTCACGGTCGCTGCCCCGACGATTGACGGCATCCTGTCGCACGCACGCAACATCCGGGTCGTACAGGAACAGGTCGGCGACGTCGATCGGTCTCGACGGGTGGTGATCAGCGATTCGTCTGAGTACCCCTACGACTACCTCCTCCTGGCCTGCGGGTCTCGGCACGCGTATTTCGGCCACGACGAGTGGGAAGTGCACGCACCGGGACTCAAGACACTGGAACAAGCGACGGAGATCCGTCGCCGCGTGCTGACCGCGTTCGAGGAGGCGGAAAAGGAGACCGCGCCTGAGCGGAAACGCGCGTTGCTTACCTTTGTCATTGTCGGCGGGGCACCGACGGGGGTCGAGCTGGCGGGAGCCATCGGCGAGATGAGTCGCTTCACATTGGCGAAAGACTTTCGGCACATCGACCGGACGCTGGCTCGCGTCATTCTGGTCGAGGCGGGGCCACGCATTCTCCCGACGTTCGACGAGACACTCTCCGGTCGAGCGGCGCGGGACCTGGAGAGACTCGGCGTGCAGATCTGGAGCCGCAGCCTTGTGACGCACATCGACGCGGACGGTCTGGATATTGGCACCGAACGCCTCCTGAGCCAGACCGTCCTGTGGGCGGCAGGCGTCAGGGCCTCCGCCCTTGGGCAACGGTTGGACGCGGAGCTAGACCGCCAGGGCCGGGTGATCGCGGGACCCGACCTGAGCCTGCCTGGGCACCCTGAGGTATTCGTCGCCGGTGACCAGGCGCATGTGGCGGGTCCCGATGGGACCCCGCTGCCGGGGATGGCCCCGGCCGCGCTGCAGCAAGGTCGGTATGTCGCGCAACGTATCCGAGCCCTCGTGGGGGGCAGCACACACCCGGACTTCCGTTTCCACGACAAGGGGCAGATGGCGACCATCGGTCGATGTCGCGCCATCCTGCAATCGGGTCGACTCAGGTTCGGCGGATTCGCGGCGTGGATGTCCTGGCTGGTCGTCCATATCTACTATCTGGCTGGATTCAAGAACCGCCTCTTCGTGGTGCTCCAGTGGGCCTGGTCGTACTTCAGTTACCGTCGTGGCGCGCGTCTCATTGTCGGAAAGCGCTGGCGCTTCTACGACGACTAGGGTCAGGATGAATCACATGACCGGAATGATGCGGCCCGAGCTCTTGGCCTCGACGACGACGCCCGATCGGCGGCGGATGACGCTGACGCTGCACGGACGCGACTACTACATCGAGGTGGACGGACAGGGATTGATGTCGACCCGGGCCCCCGGGTCGGAACAGGCCCTGGCTGATTTTGCGGCGCGGGAGCTGGAGGGCAATCCCCATCCGCGCGTGCTCATCGGTGGCCTCGGGCTGGGTTTCACCCTCGGAGCGGCGCTTGACGTGCTGCCCCCAGGGGCGTCGGTGGTGGTGGTTGAGTTCTTCGAGACGATCGTCGACTGGAACCGCAAGTTCGGATTTGAGTCGGCGACCGATCGACTGGCCGACCCGCGTGTGGTGGTGGAGGTTGCGGACGTGGCCAACTACCTGCGCACGGTGGAGAGCCCGTTCGACGCCATTCTGCTCGACGTGGACAATGGCCCAGAGGCTTGGTGCCTGGACTCGAACAAGCAGCTCTACGATGTGCCCGGGTTGACCCGAATTCGACAGGCGCTGCAGCCGGGCGGGTTGCTGGCCGTGTGGTCGGCAGAAGGATCGTCGGCGTTCGAGGACCGACTCGCTGCCGCCGGTTTTACTGCGCGCAGCGAGGATGTGAATCCGCGCGGACGCAAACGTGAACGACACACCATCTTCCTGGGACGGGCGTAGGCGCGGGCCGGGTCGGCGCCCTTCCAGCTGGATCGACGGCGGCGTCTGACCGCACTCTCGGACCGGCGGGTGTTGACCACGCCAGCTCGGCGGGCCAGAATTAGGCATCCTTGAGCGACACGATCACATCCGAGGCGCCTCTCGTGCGCCAGCTGTCCGCGCCTGAGCTGAAGGCGCTGCTCGACGGGGACACGTCCCTCGAACTGGTCGACGTGCGCACGGAGTGGGAGCGATCGCTCGCGAAGATCGACGGATCTCACCTTCTCGATCAAGCACATCACGACACGTTGCTCCGGCTGGATAGGAGCACATCCATCGTCTTCCAGTGTCACCACGGCATTCGCAGTCAACAAGCCGCTGAGTACTTCCGTCAGGAGGGTTTTCGCGAACTCTACAATCTTCAGGGTGGAATCGACGCGTGGTCTCAATTGGTCGATCCTGCCGTGCCGCGGTACTAACGCTGTGGAAGGTGGCGGCTCGGGAGTCGCCGACCTGGATGTGGGAGCGGAGGTGAAGATGCGAAGAGTGGCGAGAGCGTCGGCCTGGCTGGCTGTGTTCGTGTGCGTGTCGGTCGCGACCGCGGCCGCACAGTCGCCCACATTCGACATCTACTGGGTGGACGTGGAAGGAGGCGCCGCCACCCTGGTCGTGTCCCCGACCGGCGAGTCGCTGTTGGTGGACACCGGATGGGAGACAGACGACGACCGCGACGCGCAGCGCATCGTCGCTGCCGCCACCGAGGCCGGGCTCACCCAGATTGATCATCTGGTCATTACCCACTACCACGCGGACCATGTGGGCGGACTCCGGGCGCTGGCTGAGATGATTCCCATCATGCACTGCCTCGATCACGGGACCAACACCGAAGAGAGCAATCAGCGATGGGTCGACGCCTATCTCGAGGTCTGTGGGGACAAGAGAACCGCGGTCGAGGCCGGTCAGAGTCTGCCGTTCGGGCCGGTGGCGATCGACATCATTGCCTCGGACAATCGGTTGCTGGACACGCCGGTCAACGGTGGCGGACCGAACCCGTTGTGCGCCACGGCTGAGCGCAAGACCCAGGCGAGTCCGGAGAATCAGCGTAGCGTTGGGGCGTTGTTTACCTACGGCCGGTTCACTTTCCTCGATCTCGGAGATTTGAACTGGGCGAAGGAGATCGAACTGTCATGCCCTGTAAACAAAGTGGGCGAAGTCGCGGTCTATCAAACAAGTCGCCACGGCGCCTTTGACGATGCGGGTGCGCCGACGCATCTGTATGCCATCAAGCCGCAGGTGGTTGTGGTGAACAACGGCCCCCGGAAGGGACTCGGAGGCACGTCGCCCGGGTTTACCGAGGTCTCAACGGCTCACTATGAGCGGATCGCCGCCAGTCCTGGCATCGAAGGGATTTGGCAGGCTCACCGGTCATTGCTAGATGCCGACCCCGCCCACAACACGGCGGCGGAGAGAATCGCGAACCTCGGTGAGACCGAAGCGAGCGGGGGACACTGGATTCGGGCGTCAGCGAGCCAGGACGGCACGTTCACCATGACGAATGGTCGCAACGGGTTCAGTGAGCGGTATTCGGCGCGGTGAGCCGGGGCAGGCGCCAGGAAACGTGCGTTCTACCGCAACGGATCAGCCAATACTCGCGTAGAATGTACATTAGCGGGAAACCGCTCGACTAGCGGGAGACCGCCACTTCAACAGGAGAAGAACGAGATGAACGGAAAGATCACGCGCCTCATGACCGGTAAAGGCTTCGGATTCGTGGCAGGTGACGGAGACACGGAGTACTTTTTCCACCAGTCCGCTTGCAACGGCATCCGGTTCGACGACCTGCAGGAGGGTCAAGAGGTGACCTTTGAAGCCGGCCAAGGACCGAAGGGCCCGCGCGCCGAGAACATCACCCCGGTGTAAGGACGACACACACCGAGACAGAAGGTTCAGCCCGCTGGCGTCTTTGGAGCCAGCGGGCGGGCGACGTTCTGTTGGCGTGCCTGGCGGTCGCACCGCCATGGACGCGCACGGCGAGGGTGCGCCCGAACCTGCCATCCCTCGCTCCCGTCCACCACGCGCGTCGCTTCCTCTGGCTCCCCAGGTCGCTGTGCCTGTGAGAGTCCGTCGATGAGTCGCCCTCTCGCCTCCACCCCGTGCAGGGTGTCCCGCCGCCCGCGATGCGCACGGAATCCGATCTGTTCTGGCGGCCGCGCGCGTGGCTCGGTCCGTCGAGTCCGCGGTCGTCCGTGAGACCATGATGACTATGGGTGAGCACGCCATTCTGATCACGGCGACCGAACAGCCCGGGATGTTGTCTCGGTTGACGAAGGTGCTGGCCGACCACGATGCCAACATCACGCATGTCGACATCCATATCGGCGCGCCGTCGTCCGGGATCTACTTCGAGGTGACGGTGACCGCGGGACGACTGGCGGCCGTTCTCGCCGGACTGGAACGCGTCCAAGGCGTGGAGGCGGTTCAAGAAACGCCGTCCGCGAGACGCATCTACGGCAAGCGAGTCATCGTGATGGGCGGCGGTGCCCAGGTCGGCCAGGTCGCGATCGGGGCCATTGCAGAGGCGGACCGGCACAATATTCGCGGCGAGCGCATCTCGGTCGATACGATCCCCTTGGTGGGGGAGCACGAACTGGCCACCGCGGTGCGGGCCGTCGTGCGGCTGCCGCGGGTGAAGATTCTCGTGCTGGCTGGCGCGTTGATGGGTGGGGGCATTGCGGCCGCCGTGACCGAGGTCCGCGCCCTGGGTCTGCGCGTCATTTCGCTGAACATGGCCGGCAGCGTGCCAGACGCCGCCGATTTGGTTGTCAGCGACCCGGTACAGGCCGGCGTCATGGCGGTCATGGCCGTGGCCGACACGGCCCAATTCGACCTGCTACGTCAGGGCAAGAAGCGTTACTAATCGGCTAGGGAGCGGGTGCCGGCACCAGCTTCCGTACCCATCCGTCGCTCTTGGTCAGCATATACAGTTCGCCGGTCGAGTCGGTGCCGAGCCGTAGGTCGGCCCGGTTGCCGGGGCCGTAGGTGTTGGGGAACCCCGCCGCATCCGCCACGGCCCGAGTGGCACCCCCAATCATCACGTCAATCTCCGTGATCGTTACCGGCCGCCCGGGGCTGAGTGCATCGGTGTCAATCACGAAGAGTCGGCCGAGGGGAAAGTCGGCGAACACGTACTTGCCCTGCAGTGCGGGGATTGCCTGCCCACGGTAGACGAACCCACCGCCGATGGCGTTGCCCTCGTCGTGGTCGTACTGTGCGACCGGGTAGGTGAACTCGTCGTCATCCGTGTCGGGTCGTGGGTACACAGGGCCCGGTCCTCGCCCGACCGCGAAGCCGCTCGCGAACGTCCCCTCCCGAAGCCGCCAGCCGTAGTTCGCGCCCGGCCGGCCAAGATTGACCTCTTCGACCTGATTCTGGCCGATGTCCCCAATGAACATCCTGCCGTCCGTATCCCACGAGAAGTGCTGGGGATGTCGAAGACCGGAGGCCCAGATTTCGGGGGCGACCCCGACGGTCCCGGCGAACGGGTTGTCGGCTGGGATGCCGTAGCGTCTGGCCGCATCGCCCGCCAGCGGGTCAATGCGGATGATCGCCCCCTGGGGGACTGCGAGGGATTGCCCGTGGTCCCGGGGGTCGTGCGCCATGCCGCCATCGCCCAGGCACGCGTAGAGCATGCCGTAGTCTGACGACCCGGCTTCCGCGTTCGGATTGAACGCGAGCATGCCGATGTTGTGGTTCGGGGCGAACTGGCCAAGCCGAAAAACCTCGCGGGAAGACCCGCTGAACACCCCCGCTGTCGGGTCATTCGCCGTCCACTCGCGAATCACGCTTTCGTGGCTTTCGGCATCGTCGTCAAGGTAGTCCGCGATACCGCTTCCGGAGGTGGCACTGTAGGCGGTGTAGAACTTCCCGAATCCCGGAGTGCCTGTCTGGCCGAACTGTGGATGAAAGGCGACGCTGACGAGGCCTGTTTCGTTCGGAAACATGGAGTCGTCGAACCCGACGTCCTGTTCGCGCATGTCGAGAAATACGACGGGATCGGCGCCGCGCTCGTCGGTGAGATAGAGCGGTCCGCGCAGGTCATTCAGTGCGAGCCGGCCGGTGCCGTCCCCGAGAGGTGTCAGGAATTGGATTCGGGCATACGCGGCATTGGTTTGGCCGTCTTCGCTCGAGTCCGAGGTGCGCGGCACTCGCACGAACTCCTCGGCGGCGAGGACCAGGCCACTCGGTTGGATCTTTTCTGGGATCGGGTCCGAGAGCGGCGCTTGCTCGCCGGCTGCGTGCGTGGAGAGCACAACCGCCACCAGGGCGGCACAACTGATGATTCGTAGGACGCGCATACCTAAAAGTATGGGCCGAACGACCGACCCGGATCCACTTGGACGTAGCGCGGGTGCGCCCGCCGCGTGGTGGCGTCGGCGTTGTCCTGCCTCAGGTGCGAATCTGAGGACCCCGCGGTCGCGTCTTCGGCGTGCCCTTGACAGTGCCCTCAAACGGCCCGAAGTCGTGACCAAGCACCCGGACGCGTCTCCGCCCGCCCTGCGTGCCAAGTCCCACAATCTCGTCACCGAACCAGAGCGTGAACTTGGTCCCTGAGTCCGTTTTGACGACAACGTTGGCTCCCTTGATGAACGGATGCTAGCGCTCCGCACGGTCGTGCGAAACCGAAGAGGTGGCAGCGGACTGCTAGTGGAAATCCCGACTGGCTACCGTATCCGGTCGGCGCGGTAGCTCTGGATGCCACAGCGTATCGGCTACCAGATGTACGACACCGTCCGCTTGCTGGATCTTCCCTGTTACTCCGAGAAATGAGGCGGTCTTGGCAATCAGCACATGCTGATCGAAGACCGTTTTCCAGATCACGATATTCACGAAGCCGGTTTCGTCTTCTAGCGTCATGAAGAGGACCCCAGAGGCAGTGCCGGGGCGCTGGCGGCAGATGACGAGCCCGGCATATCTGGCCTGTCGGCCGTCGCGCATCAGGGCGAGCGCGCGAGCGTCTGGGAGGCGCTGCGCGATGAGCTCCGCCCGCACGGCGGCCAAGGGATGTCCGCGTGGGCTATGGCCGCTGGTGCGATAGTCCCAGGCGATACTGTCGCCGAGCCCCAATGGGTCAAAGGCGGGGGTTTCGTCTGCCGTCGCCTTGCCGAGCAACGTTGATGTGGGCGTGCGGGCCAGTCCGCGGACTTGCCACAACGCGTCGCGGCGGTGCGGCTGGAGCCCGGTCAGCGCACCGGTTTCAGCCAGACGGCTCAGGGCGCGTTCATTGAGCGCGGTTCTTGAGACGAGATCGTCGACCGAATCGAACGGTGTGTGCCGCCGGGCGGTGTCGATACGTGGCCAGTCATGGGTGTGTGACAAACCTTTGACATACCGCAGTCCCATACGTACGGCGAAGTGTGTCGCGTCTGGGTCGTGTCGTTCCAGGGTGCAGTGCCAGTCGCTGTGAATGATGTCGATCGGACGGATGTCGAGACCGTGTCGTTTGGCATCGTCCACGATGGTGGCCGGCGAATAGAACCCCATCGGCTGCGCATTGAGTAGCGAACAGGTAAAGACGTCGGGGTAATGGCATCGGACCCAGGACGTGGCATAGACGATCAACGCGAAGCTGGCGGCGTGGCTTTCCGGGAAGCCATATTCGCCGAAGCCACGAATCTGGTCGAATACCCGCTCGGCGAATGCACGCTCGATACCTTTGGCCATCATGCGGCTGATAAGCCGGTCACGATGCCGTTCGATACGCCCGCTCCGTCGCCAGGCCGCCATGTCGCGCCGAAGTTGGTCCGCTTCCCCCGGCGTGTAGTCGGCGGCGACCACCGCCAACTGCATCACTTGTTCCTGGAAGAGCGGTACGCCCTTGGTCTTCTCGAGCACCGGCTTCAGGCAATCATGGGGATAGATCACCTCTTCTTCGCCGTTCCGGCGTTTGAGATAGGGATGCACCATACCGCCGGTGATCGGACCAGGGCGGATAATGGATACTTCGATCACCAAGTCGTAGTAGTTACGTGGCTTCAGCCGCGGCAGCATGGCCATCTGGGCCCGGCTCTCGATCTGGAACACGCCGACGGTGTCGCCTCGGCAGATCATGTCGTAGGTGGGGGTGTCTCCCTCCGGGATCTGAGCCATGGAGAGTCGGCGTCCATGGTGTTGCTCCAGTAACTGGAACGAGAGGTCGAGTTGGGTGAGGGCGCCGAGGCCGAGCAGGTCGACCTTGAAGAGTCCGAGATCCTCGATGTCTTCCTTATCCCACTGGATGACCGTCCGGCCTTCCATCGTCGCGTTCTCGATTGGCACCAGGTCGTGCACCGGTTCGTGTCCCAGCAGGAAGCCGCCCGGATGAATGGAGAGGTGGCGGGGGAAGTCCTTGATTTCGTCCACCAGGCGTAGGAGGTGGTTCTGGACGGCGCTGTCGGCGTCGAGCCCCGCCTGTTCCACGGATCGCTGGTCGATGGCGTCGTAATAGAAGAGCCGCTTCGCCAGCCGGTCTACGGCCGTCTCCGGGAGCCCCAGCGCCTTGCCGACCTCTCGCACGGCGGAGCGAGAGCGATAGCGAACCACGTTGGCGACCATGGCGGCATGCGTTCGTCCGTACTTGGCATACACGAACTGGATCACCTCCTCTCGTCGCTCGTGCATGATGTCGAGGTCGATATCGGGTGGCTCGGCGCGCTCACGGGAAAGAAAGCGTTCGAAGAGCAAATCCACGCGGGTCGGGTCGACCGCGGTGATGCCCAGGCAGTAGCAGACCGCGGAGTTAGCGGCAGAGCCGCGGCCCTGACACAGGATGCCGTGACGTCGACAGAACGCGACGATCTCCCACATGGTGAGGAAATAGCCGCAGTAGTCCAGTTCGTCAATCAGGGCGAGCTCTTTGGCAATTTGCTCCCGAACGGTGGCGGGGATGATGCCGTCGAAGCGTGTGCGGGCGCCTTCTTCGGTGAGCTGACGGAGCCAGCTGGAGGAGGTCGCGCCGTCTGGTAGCTGTTCGGAGGGGTAGCGATAGCGGATGTCGTTGAGCGAGAAGGCACAGCGGGACGCGATGTCCTGGGTGTGCTCGACCGCCGCCGGGTCATCGCGATAGAGCTGGGAGAAGGCGAAGGGGGCCTTCAGGTCATGCTCGGCGTTGGCGCGGGTGCGGCGGCCGGCGCGATAGAGGCTGACCCCGTGTCGAATGCATGTCAGGACGTCGTGTAGATCCCGTCGAGCAGGCGTGTGATAGAGGACCTCAGTGCCGGCAACGAGGGAGATGCCGGACTGCCGCGCCCGGGTGCGGAGCCAGCCTTCGCGTGGGACGTCCTCGGCCTGGCGATGACGAGCAAGCAGGGCATAGAGCCGGTCGTCGAACGCGTCACGTAGCGCCAGCAGGAGTGCGGCGTCGCGATCCGCGTCCGCTTCACTCGTCCAACCGGCGGCTCCGCTCCAGACGGCAATCAGACCATCGGCATGCTCGCGGACCTCGTCGGGGGTGACGCTGCAGGTGCCCTTGGCGTGACGCAGTCGTCCGGTGGTGATCAGGCGGCAGAGATTGGCGTAACCACCGCGGTTGGTGGCGAGCAGTACCACCTGAGAGTGGGTGGTCAACGTCATCTGGGCGCCGTGGATGAGATGGAGACCAAGCTCGCGCGCTCGCACATGAGCCCGAACCACGCCGTACACGCCGTCACGGTCTGTCAGGGCCAGTGACCGCAGTCCCAGGGTATGCGCCTGTTCGACCAGTTCTTCGGGGTGAGACGCACCCTCGAGAAACGAGTAGTTGCTCTTACACCAGACCGGGGTGTAGCCGCCGGTCGTGGGCGCGCTCATTCCACCTCGCCATGAAGAAACCAGGCGCGTCGATGCCGGTCGTAGTAGATCCAGTTCCAGGCATCGTCCCGGGTTCGGGCGAAGTAGTACTCGCGCAGTACCGGCGTGCGCCACCATCCGCCAGACACGACATACGGACCATGAAGATGGACCACGTGTCCGTGCTGGGCGCCGCGCAACATCCACCCGTCCGGTCCCTGCTGGGCGTCGCGCAACCACCCGTCCGGTTCGTGCCGCAGGCGAGACGGCAGGCGTCGTGGATGCACGAAGAACCGGCGCACGAGCGACCGGGTCTGCTCCGTCGTGGGCGTAGGCCGCACCACGTGCGCGAGTGGCTGCCAGGCGAACGTGGCTTCTGGTAAATGGCCATCGGTCAGGCAGGCGCGGACGACGGCATCGTTTCCGAATTCCGCACGGATACGGGCCACGGCCCTGTCTGCGGCGCGGAGGTCGCGCTTGGCATGCTGCTGGAACAGACGCAATTGCTCACGCGAGGCGCGGGCCGGTGTCACGATCAGGTCAATCTCCGTCACCCCGGCGGGGAGCGGGCGGCCTTCGACACGCAAATGCACCAGGTTCAGAAGTTGCTGCGCATCGAGCGTCGGTTCAGCCGGGCGAATCTGTTCGACACGTTCGGTGCGGGGTGCGAGGGCGCTCGCATCCAATCGCAAGCGTATTTCGAGCGCGGCCAGGGCTTCCTGACGGGTCGCCAACTGGCTTAGCAGCGGGTCGAGATCGTGCTTGATCAAAAAGAGCAGCCGATGCACATCGGTCTCCGATGCGTCGAGGTCGGCATGTAGGGTCAGTGGCTCGGCGGGTGGCAATGGCTGTAACGGCAATACCAGATCGCCGGCTGCGTGTCGGTGCAGGCGGTGCGCATCGCGGCCGAATCGCTTTCGGATACCCGCCGCAGGCAGGTCGACAAACGCGCCTACGGTGCGTACCCCCAGTTTGTCTAGGACTTCGCGCAATTCCGGGTCGATGTCCAGCCGTTTGAGTGGTACCGCCCGGGCTGCCCGCTGCTCGGTGGCGGCATCCTGGAATACCGTGACACCGTCGACTTTGGAGGTGGCGTAGGTCCCGAACCGGGTAAACCCGACCACGACGTGGCCTCGAAAGCCAGACTGGCTGAGATGACGCTGCACGCGATGAGCCCAGTTCTCGAGCGAGGTAAAGAGCGGTTGGAGGCCGGAGGCATCAAGCCAGAACACGCCGGGATGATCCTCGGACGGCTCGATGTGTGGAGTGAAGCGCCGGAGCTGCTCGGTGATGGTCGTGACGCCCTCGGCAATGTCGTCAGTGGTGATCACGACTCCGCGCAGGTCGTGCACCAACGCCAACCCGGTGGCGTATGACATGCCGGTCAGCACGCCACAGCGTCGCGCCGGCGCGTTGACCCACAAAATTTCGCCTTGTGGCGCGTCTCGCGTCAGCACCGCGGCTGGTTGATCGGCGCAGTCGGGGTGGCGGCGAATCAACAGCTGAAGGGGCAGGGCCGGTACGTCAACACAAGCCAGCCGGTCCACGACATACCTCGACGTGCTTCCACCCGGGGCCGCAGCGCTTGTCTTTGAGCATCTGCGCGGTACAGGTAAAGGTGCTGACGCCGGTTTCCCGGGCGTCGCGTGCCTGCGGATCAGGGGACGCGCATGGTTCGCGGCGCGCCTCCGCCCTGAGCGAGACCAGGGCGCCGAGCGACGGGGCATCGCTCCGTTTCCGCGTCAAAAAAAGGATGGCTGACTCGTGCTTCTTGGCCAGCCCCAGCAGACGCATCTGCATCGGAACTGGAACCTGTGCCGTTGCACCCAGGTCGAGCACCAGCAGGCCGAATGCGCCGGAACGCGCCAGGTGTTCTGCGGCCCGAGGCAGATGGCTGACCATGGCGAGACGCACCACGACGAGCGCGTCCAGATCGATTCCGCCGTTGGCGACATCAGGGGGGAAGAAGGTCGTGGACGCATCGGAGAGCCAGGCCACCGGTTCCTCCACGCGTTGCGCGTCCCGCACTAGGGAGAAGGCCAAGGTCAGGACGGCCGTGCTGCCGATGCTCGACAGTTCTGTCAACCGGCCGGCCAGGGTGGCGAGCGCCCAGACCCGACGTGGTTCGTCAAGCGCGGGAAAGCCAGTCCCAACGAAGGCGCCAGGCTGGGGCAGGATCAGTCGACTACTCGCATGACGCATGCTCGAGTCCTCACTCCAGCGTGCGACGCACTTCGATGACTTTTCCCAACAGCGTGACCTCCCGGTCGGTGCGGATCGGCTCGAAGTCAGGGTTCTCTGGATGCAATTCCACTTGTCCGTCGCGCAGGCGTAACCGCTTGACGGTCGCTTCGTCGTCGACCAGGGCCACCACAAGGGCGCCGGAGTCAGCGGTCGGCTGACGGCGCACGATGACCAGGTCGCCCGGAAAAATGCCGGCCCCGGTCATGCTTTCGCCCTGGACGCGGAGCGCAAACACGTCGTCGCGCTCTGCCTGGCTACCATGACCACCATGGTCACGAGGGGGGCGGCCGGCCGGCATCGGGACATAGCCGTCGAGTTCTTCCGTGGCGGTGGTGAGCTGCCCTGCTTGCACCCGGCCCAAGACGGGAACCCATCGGGTCGGGCTTGGGACATCGAGTTGCTCCAGTAGACGATAGCCCCGTGCCTTGCCGCGAGCGGCCAGCAGGCGTCCTTCGGTTACCAGCTTTTCCAGGTGATAGCGCGCGGTCTGCGGTGTCCGAAAACCAAACACGTCCTGCACGTCACGCACCGTTGGTGGGTCGCCGGCGAGGAGGCGTTCGCGAACAAAGAGGAAGACTCGCTCACGGGTCGTGCCGAGCGGGGCGGGGCTCATAGATAGACGATATAATACATTTGTATTATGATCAACACGTCTTGACTGAAGCACCCGTGATGCCGCGTTTTACGGTGTGGCGCTCCGGCAGGTCGTTACTTCTTGATGCTGTAGATCTTTGACTGCGTCCGGATCAGCAGGCGGTCTCCGACGATCGCCGGAGACGCCATGGCCATTTCGTCGAGGCTGTTGACGCCCATGACCTCGAACTCACGACCGGCCCGGATAATGTAGGTGTCGCCCTGCTCGCTCAGTGCGAAGATCTTGCCGTTGTAGGCCCACGGCGAGGACGTGAAGCTTGCCGCCACCTGGACTCGGTGTTGGTAGATAAGCTCTCCCGTCAGCACGTCGTAGCTTTCGAAGAACCCCCGGTCCAGCAGGCTGTAGTAGATGTCACCGTAGACCAGCGGCGAGGTGTTGTAGTTACCCGCTTTGGGCTGGTACCACGCTATGTACTCATTGGACGTTGCGCCGTCGCGCAACGAAATGTCTCCACTGGCTCCGGGACGAATAGCGTAGGCCGGCCGGTGCTCGTCGCGAAAATATCCTGAATTCACAAACGCGAGACCGTGGCTAGAGAACGGCGTGGCAATCGAGGCCCAGGACATCTGGCCGTTCATCTCCCACAACAGATTCCCGTCGAGGTCATAGGAACGGATACGGTTCACGCCCGAGGTGACGATTTCCGTACGCTGATCGTTTTCCCAAATATACGGACTGGCCCAGCTTGAGACTTCCTCGCGGTCGGTGCGCCAGATCTCCTCGCCGGTGCGCTTGTCCAGCGCCGCCAGCCACGACTCCTCTTCGTTGTCATACAGCACGATCAATTTGTCGCCGTGCAAGACTGGCGAGGAGGCGGAGCCCCAGTCCGACTTGGTACGTTTGTGCGGAATCAGGACGCTCCAGACCTCGTTGCCGTCCATATCGAACGTGAAGAGACCCAGTTCGCCGAAGCGCACATAGACTCGCTCGCCATCAGTGGTCGGGGTCTCTGACGCGTAGCTGTTCTTCATGTGGCGGGGGAAGTCAGGGCGTCCTGACTTCACCGACCGCTGCCACAACACATCGCCCGACTCGAGGTCCAGGCAGTAGACGAGCCAATCGTGCTCCAGCGGCGGAGGTTCGGGCCGACCGTTCGGCGCGTAGAGCCCGGGCTTTGGTTGTTCGAAGGCACCCTCCGCCGTCACCGTGGTAAGGAATACCCGGTTGCCCCAGACCACCGGACTCGACCATCCGATCCCCGGAATGTCCGCCACCCACTCGACGTTCTCCGTCTCGCTCCAGGTTTCGGGCAGGTTGGGGTTGTCGGCGACCGTCGCGTTCATGGTCGGACCGCGAAAATGTGGCCAGTTGTCGTTCGCGGCGGAGACTACGGTGGCGGTCATCGTCAGGACCGACGCGTAGGCAATCCAACGGATGGTGGGGCGAGTCATATGCGTAATCCTCTTAAGGGATACCGATCACGGCCGAAGGTGTAACGTGTGCAAGGCCTTCAAGCCCACTTGCATTCCAGAATATCAGCGTCCAGGCAGCATCAGGTGGGCCGAGGTGGTGCCTGGCTCCATGATCCAACTGCCGGTCCTGGTGTAGCTCCCCTGGTCCGGAAGGCCGAGCGACTCGGTCGTTGCGAACGGCACCGCCAGAGTGAGGTGGATATTCGCGGAGTCGGCGTCCTCTCCATTCAGTGTGTAGTAGACACTCCCGAACTTCGAGACTTCACGAGATCCGTCAGCCTCGGCGGCGTCGCGCATCGCGCGGATCTCCTCAGCCGTCTTGCCCGACATGTTCCACGCGCGATTCTGTTTGACGCGGTCCAGGTTCTCGACGCTCGAGCACTGCACACTGAACGAGCGGGTCGGTTCGTCAGAGCGGTCCCAACACATGAGCCCGTTCGAACCGTCGCGGAGCACTTCATGACTCCCATCCGTCGCCATTCTGATCACCATGGCATCCGCCTGCATTGCCGGCGGTGCCGCCAGGGTGGCCCGCGCGATGACCTCGGCGTGCGACTGCGTCTGGGACTGCGCCTGTGCAGGAACTGTTGCCAAGAACAAGGTGCCGACCGCAAGCACGAACTGTTTCATCGTAACGCCTCCATTTCGACCAGACTGGCCATCGGGTGGCCACGAGAGTGACCACAATTATCGCATGGTGTGACGCCGTTGGCTGCGCCGACCCGAGTCTCTATCCCGCCGCAAAGCGCATCATCGGACGCTCGCAGATACGGCCCTGCGGCCGGCTGCCTAGACCGTACTGGTCTCGGAGTCGTTCAACCGATGCAGACCGAGTCGGGTGAGCAGTGCCTGGTCTGCAGTCGCTTCGGGGTTGGGCGTGGTCAGCAACTGGTCGCCGAGAAAAATCGAATCGGCTCCCGCAAGGAAGCACAGTGCCTGGGTCGACTCGTTCAATTGCAGTCGTCCGGCACTTAGCCGTACCCAGGTCTTCGGCATCAAAATACGGGCCACCGCCACCATGCGAACGAGGTCGTCCCAGGGGACCGGGTCCTGATTGGCCAGTGGCGTTCCCTCGACCGTGACCAATGTGTTGATCGGCACGCTTTCCGGTTGCGGGTCCTGGCTGGCCAGCTCGAACAGCAGGTCGATACGGTCACTGGGCTGCTCACCCATGCCGAGGATTCCGCCGCAGCACACTTTCATCCCCGCCTCGCGCACCGTACGCAACGTGCGTCGCCGGTCTTCGTAGGTGCGGGTGCCGACGATGTCGCTGTAGAAGTCTGGGCCGGTATCCAAATTGTGGTTGTAGTAGTCGAGCCCGGCGTCCCGCAGCCGATGCGCGTGGTGCGGCTCGACCATGCCCAGCGTGGCGCAGGTTTCAAGCCCGAGCGCTTTCACGGAGCGGACCATGTCCAGCACCTGGTCAAACTCGGGACCGTCGCTTACAGACCGCCACGCGGCGCCCAGGCAGAACCGGTCGGCCCCGTTGTCGCGCGCGGCGGTTGCGGCATTTCGCACCGCGTCCACGCTCATGAGCGTGCTTGATTCGACTCCGGTCTCGTAGTGCGCCGATTGCGGACAGTAGGCGCAGTCTTCGGGACAGCCGCCGGTCTTCACGCTGAGCAGGGCGGCGCACTGGACTTCTGAGGGGTCGCGATGCGCTCGGTGGGTCTGGCCCGCACGGAAGACGAGATCGAGGAGGCGACCGCCGTACAGTGTCGCGACCGTGTCTCGCGTGACCGCGCCTGCTGTCGCACCTGGTGAACTGGACATATCTCTCGATCTTATCCCGAGCGCTGCCGGCGGCTAGCGCCCGAGGCGCAGCGGTTGCAGGCGGCCGTAGGTTGCCGAACGCCACAGCCACTCCGCCGGGCCGAAGCGGAAGCGCGCGATCCACCAACGACTGACCACGACCTGCACCAGGAAAATGAGGCCCGCCACTGGTAGCCCCGTGACGATCCCCAGGCCGCCGTGTAGCCCTGCTCCGTAGCCGTAGAGCAGTGTGGTCGCCACGATCGTTTGCAGGAGGTAGTTGCTCAGCGCCATCCGGCCCACCGAGGCCAGCCCGCTGAGTCGACGTTGCCACCGCGGGTGCTTGAGCATCAGCACGATCACGCTGGCGTAGAACAGTCCTACCAGGGCGCTGCCGAGGTCCAGCAGCACGGGGGCCATCGATCGCGCCATGGTTGGCACCATCGCGGGTGCTGCGACCATGACGGCCAGGAGCGCCGCCTGGAGCCCGACCCCGAGCCCGAGCAGCCACCATCGCGCATGGGCAAGCCGCTCGCCGTCCGTCAGCGCCTGGAGCCGGCCTCGTCGACCCAGGTAGACGCCCAACACGAAATAGGGGAGGGGCGCCAGCACCCGGATGTCGATCGCGTCGCGTCGAAATCTTGCCAGGTTGTGGCTGAGCAGCTCAGGCAGCCCGGCCTCTGATTACACACGTGCGGATTCCGCGATCTCCGGTGGCTGGCCGACCACGAGGCCGTAGAGCACGGGTGGAGCGACCAGCGCGGCGACGCCCACGGTGATCAGAGCCCGCGTGGACACCGTGCGCAGTGGGAGGAGCAGCAGGCCGAGGAGCGCGTAGCGGTGGAGGATCTCCAGCGGATGTAGCAGTGCGTGGACCAGACCGATCAAGAACAGGATGAGCAGACGACGGATGTAGACCGGAGCGAACACCGCGCCGCGGGTCGTGGCCCGCTCCAACTGCATGGCGAAACCGATGCCGAAGAGCACGGCAAACAGCGTCCAGAACTTGCCGTCGGCCAGAAGCTGGACCAGCGGCCGACCCACCGCGTCCACGCCGGCTCGCGGAGCCAGCCCCTGCTGAGAGAAGTAGCCGAAGTTGACGACCAGCATTCCGCCGACGGCCCAACCCCTGAGCACATCCAGGGCGAGGACCCGGTCGGTTGTAGACACCGGCGCGTTCACGCGTCGGGATAATGGGGTTGTCACGTGGCCGCAGTATACCGGCCGGTCAGTGTCCCTAGCCGGTGACGGCGGTCTTGGCTGACGACATCGTGGCCCGCAGCTTGGCGCGCGCCAGAATCAGCCAGTGGGGGCAGCGTGAGGTGTCGTGATACAGCCGTTCGCAGTCGTCACACCGGACGCATTCGGTGAGGACGATCTCCGGCCCTCGGATGGCGCCCCACTCGCAGGTTTTCTCGCAGAGTTTGCAGGTGTTGCACGCCGACCAGCGCTTGATCTTGAAGACCGTCAGTTTCGACAGCAGGCCCAGCGCCGCGCCGACAGGGCAGAGGAATCGGCAATACAAATTGCGCACGAAGATCGTGGCGATGAGCAGAACCGCAAGGCCGATCCACAACCCGGTGGAACCGCGTCGTGTGAAGAGCCAGAACGGCTCGACGTAACGAAATGCGGTGATGTTGGCGGTGGCCAGAAAATACAGCAGCGTACCGCCGAGGAGACCGTATTTGATCCAGGCGGCCCGTCGTTCCAGCCACGTCGGCACGTCGACGCGGAGGCGCGCCGGGACGAATCGGTCCAGTAGCTGGGTCAGCGCCCCATAGGCGCACACCCGGCCGCAGTAGAGGCGCCCCCACAGCACGGTCGAGACGACGGTGAACCCGGCAAATAGATACCAGGCGAGGTTGTACCGCAAGACGGGCATGTTGCCGGTCATGACGCCATAGATGTTGACGACCGAGATCAACTGGCTCTTGGCGAAGCCCATGTAGCCGATTGCGACGACGAACGTCACGTACTTCAGCCAGACGCTCTTCCGAAAAAAACTGACCAGGGTCAACGCGGCGAATCCAGCGAAGAGCGCCATGTCGAGCGCCTGACTGCGGAGCAACGTGGCCCAGGTTTCGACGTCTTCCTCCTCGTCGTCGAAGTTCCACAGATCCTCGTCGTCGTCCTCCGGTCCGTCGAACGCGTCCCTGGCCGCCGAGTCGGTCGAGTTGTCTGCGGGTTGGGCCAGAGCGAGGGCCGGGTCGGCCGGACCCGGCCAGAGCAGGAGCAGTACGAGCAGCGGTGTCCAGCAGCGACGTGTCATCTGGCGTTGGCGGCGACCAGAAACCGTTTGGCGAGTCGCCGAGAGCCGTTACGGATGGCGCGGGATGCCGACCGCACGGAGATGGTCGCCGTCGCCACCGCGTCAATGTCCGATCCGACGCGAAAGCGCTCGCGAATGCTCTTTTGCACGAACTGCGCCGCGAACTCCGGGGTATCAACGGAGAAGGAACCATAGGGCTCCTGGTGTCTGACGACCAAGATCCCGGTAACGCGTGCGGTCAGGTCTATCCCAACCAGTATCTGAATAGGGCCGTCGTATCCCCGCTCCAGTGGTTCGAGGTCAGTTGTGTAGAACGCGTAGCCCATGAGCGTCCGCTCGCTGCCGGTGCCGGAATAGGCCTTGAAATGCGGGGGTGTGCCCTCCTTCGGCGAGAAGGACGTCGCATCAGGAAACAGCCCGGACAGCCGATCTTTCACCATTGGGTCCAGGGCAGGCTGCCCTTGCAGACCGACCACGGCGACGAACAGCAGCGTGAGCGTCAGGAATCTCATCAGGGTTGCAGATAGAATTCCACGGAGTGTAACGCACTAGGGGGATACATGCTGTCGATCACACCGGGCTCGCACCGTGGACTTCTGGTCCCGTTGTTCATCATGTCGCTCGTCCTGACTGGGGAGGCATCGGCTCAAGACCGATTGCTGAATGCCACCGGTCTTGACTGCGCGTTCAGTACGATCTCGACCGGTGGATGGGCTGATGGTGAGGCTGGGGCTGAGGTGGCGCCGTCGACCTTGTCGCTGCGATTCGAGGAAATCGATACCGACGGCGCCTCGGCGGAGATCGTCGGACCCTACGGCGCGTCGCAGATCATCGTGCGCCAGACTGGGGACTATCTTCACCTGGTGCAAATGTTCACCGTCGGGCCGCTGTACTCGACGACGGTCATCGACCGTGAGACGAAGGACGGTCGTTTCATGGCGGTGCACACCCGTCACGAGTACACCGATACGCAGCTGATTGGGTTCACTTCCAGGCCCGAGCAGTACTACGGTGACTGCTCGGTAGAACCGTAGTCGACCCACCCGGCGCCCGGCGCTCTCCGCGGTCGTTTCTGAGCGACATTTGATGCTGAACTGTCTCATGCGTGGGTCCCTCGGTCGCACCATCGGCGCGGCGGTGGGACTGGTCATGCTGGTGGGATGTGGAGGAGAGACCGTGACGCCGTCATCGTCGGAGGTCGAGCCCACGATTGCCGAGGGGGTGTCATGGGCGTTGGCGGAGCGCCGCGCCGCGACGTTGTCCGACATCGAGTATGCGTACCGGCTCACGGTGCCGCGTCAGCGCGAGACCCCGATCCAGGGGACGGTCCTGACCGAGTTCGTCTGGAAGGACGACCAGCGTCGGGACCTTGTCCTCGACTTCTTGCATGCCGCTGAGCGTGTGCGTACGGTGCGCGCGAACGGCCTGTCTGTCGCGTGGCGGGCCAGTCAGGACCACCTCATCGTGCCGGCGTCGGCGCTCACCGCCGGGGAGCGCAACGAGGTCGCAGTCGAGTTCACGGCCGGGGACGAGGCGCTGAACCGCAGCGACGCGTTTCTCTACACGCTGTTTGTCCCAGATCGAGCGCACTTTTCGCTGCCGCTCTTCGACCAGCCGAATCTCAAGGCCCGGTTCGCGTTGACGCTCGAGGTGCCGGATGACTGGGAGGCTGTGGCCAACGGCCAGGCGCTCGACCCGACGCCGCTGCCGCCCGAGTCGGCCAATCGTGCCGTCTACCGGTTTGCGCAAACCCAACCGATTTCAACGTATCTCTTCGCGTTCGCGGTCGGGGACTTTCAGATCGCCACGGCCGAGCGCGACGGTCGCATGCTGCGGATGTTCTATCGGGAGACCGACGTCGACACGGTGGCCCGTAACCGCGACGCTATTTTTGACCTGCACGCGGCATCGCTGGCCTGGTTGGAGGACTACACCCAGATCGCCTACCCCTTTGGGAAGTTCGACTTCGTCCTGCTTCCGCCATTTCAATATGGCGGGATGGAGCACCCTGGCGCAGTTTTTTACCGGGAATCGAGCCTGCTGCTCGACGAGTCCGCGACCCAGGGGCAGTTTCTGGGCCGGGCCAGTCTCATCGCGCACGAGACGGCGCACATGTGGTTCGGTGACCTGGTGACGATGAACTGGTTCGATGACGTGTGGACCAAAGAAGTCTTCGCCAATTTCATGGCGGCGAAGATTGTCCACCCCTCGTTCCCCGACGTGAACCACGACCTGCGGTTTTTCCTCGCGCACCACGACCGTGCGTATGCCGTCGATCGGACGACCGGTGCGAACCCGATTCATCAGCCGCTGGAGAACCTTCGGGAGGCAGGCGCGCTCTACGGCCCGATCATCTACGAGAAGGCGCCCATCGTGATGCGGCAGCTCGAGCGCCTCGTTGGTGAGGAGTCGTTCAGGGACGGGCTACGCGAATACCTCGACACGTTTCGCTACGGCAACGCCACCTGGCCAGATCTCATCCAGATTCTGGACACGCGTTCGGACCGTGACTTGGCCGCTTGGAGCGCTGCGTGGGTCGAAGAACCCGGTCGGCCGGTCATCGACGTTGTCGTTGACGCCGCGTCCCGATCGGGGGCCCGCACCTCGGTGACGCTCCACCAGACCGACCCAGATGGCCGCGGCCGTCTGTGGCCGCAACAGCTCGAGGTCCTCCTGGCGTACGACGAGGGGGACGTGCGGGTTCCCGCCTCGTTGTCGGCGGCGTCTGTTGCGGTCGACGTCGGGGTCGCGCGAGAACCGGCGCGCTTCATCCTGCCCAACGCCGCCGGCCTCGAGTATGGCCGTTTTCGACTCGATAGCCGCAGTCGGGACGCCTTGCTGGCCGAGCTGCCTGGGCTCAGCGATCCGCTTATTCGAGGCATCGGCTGGGGGACGCTGTGGGACGACGTGCTCGATGGCGACATCGCACCGGAGCTGTGGGTCGATCGTCTCCTGGCGGGCCTGGCCGCGGAGACGGTCGAGCAGAACACCCAGCGCCTGCTCGGCTATCTGAGCACCACCTACTGGCGGTTCCTCAGCGCCGACCGCCGACAGCTCCGGGCTGGTGTCCTGGAGGACGCGCTGTGGTCAGGCATGCTCGGCAGCCGGTCACTGACGCTCAAGGCGACGTACTTCCACGCCTGGCGCGGCATCGTCGAGTCCGACGCGGGGGTCGCGCGTATGCGGCAGATCTGGGCGGGCGACCAAGAGGTACCAGGCGTGAGCCTCTCGGAGACCGACTTTGTCGCGTTGGCCGGAGAGCTGGCGCTACGCGAGGTGGAGGACCTCTCCGAGGTGCTGGATCGGCAGGCTGGGCGTATTGAGAACGCGGATCGTCTGGCGCGTTTTCTCTTTGTCCGACCGGCACTGTCCCCCGACCCGGAGGTGCGCGAGGCGTTCTTTCGTGGCCTGGCTGACCCGTCCGAGCGCGAGCGGGAGCCTTGGGTTGTCGCCGCTGTCACCTACCTGCACCATCCGAGCCGTGCCGATCATGCGCGACAATTCATCGGGTCCAGTCTTGAGATGCTCGAGGAAATTCAGCGCACCGGGGATATCTTCTTTCCGTCAAATTGGCTGAGCGCGACCCTCGGTGGCCACGGGTCCGAGGAGGCTGCGGCGACGGTGCGAGCATTTCTGGACGGAAAGGGGTCGGACTATCCTGCGCGTCTCCGCGAGAAGGTGCTACAGGCCGCTGATCTGGTATTTCGTGCGGCCGCGTCGTCAGGCAGGCTCTGAACTGATACGGCAGGAAGGGCCCCGGGGCGGGAGTCGCGCGAGCGCGGCGCCAACAGCCTCCAGTTCCGCCGGGCCCAACTCCTGCTGCATCGCCTCGAACACGACACGCTCCTCGGTCCGGATGTGCGACTCGAGCAGTTTTCCCAGTGCAGGTAGCCGCTGGTCCAGGGCTGACGTCGGATCAGTCTCGAGGTCGTGGACGTGCTTGCGAATTTGTTCGTGCTCCGCGATCAGGTCCGAGACCATCGCTGCCCCGTCCGTGACGCCTTGGGCCACGACCGGGTAGACCGACTGCTCCTCGGCCTCGAAGTGCGCACGCAGCGTCTCACGGAAGAACGCCGTGACGCGGCCAACCTGCGCTCGTCGGTCCGGGGGCCAATCCGAGCGCGGCGCGGTAGCACGGCCCAGAATCAACCCGCGCGCCACCACCAGGGCGTCGTGGTGGTCGTGTGAGAGTGGAATCAGCGCGGGGTGTCGCTTCACGCCCCTACGATACAATACGGCGGCTCGGGTGCTGGCCGGCGCGTACGTGTCGGCCGGGCCGTGGCGACAGGGGCCGGGTAGACGGACCCTTAAAGGAGAACAGGGATGCGAAGCTGGCTGCCGTTCGTCTTGCTGACCGTGTTGAGCTGGGGCACGTATATTCCGACACTGCACAAAGGCCAGCTGGCGCTGGGCGGCAGTGGGCTGCACGCCTTTCTCATGGTCGGCGTGGCCTATCTACTGGTTGCCATTCTGATCCCTGGGACGATGATCGCCAAGGCTGGGACCTGGCATCTCTTCACCTCAGGAGGGATGACCTTTACGATCGCGGCCGGTGTGCTCGGGGCGTTGGGCGCGCTGGGTATCGTCTTGGCGCTGGTGAACGGCGGTCGCCCCACGGTGGTGCCACCGTTGGTGTTCGCCGGAGCGCCGGTGGTCAGTACCTTCGTCGCGATGCTCTACAATCCGCCGCAAAACAGCCCGTCACCGATGTTCTATCTCGGCATCCTGATGGCCGCGGCCGGGGCTGGCCTCGTGCTGTCCAATCGGCCGACGTAGGCGTCGACGAGTTGCGCCGGGTGCAGCGGCCGCGCCGAATGTAAGACAATAGAGTGCCCTGGGAAGAGTGCCGGGGCATTGCGGCGCCTGAGCGCCGCCCATCTTGAACATCCCGTGCCTGACCCGATGGTCGGCGCGAGCACGATTAGGCAATACATAAAGGGGGAGATGTGCGCGTTTTTGGATTCGACAAGTTCGTGAGACGGAATGGTGTGGTGGCGTTGGCGCTGGTCGTCGCGGCCTGTGCGGTTGGTTGCGGCGGTGGCGGCGGCGACGCCGCCGAGTCTGGCGGCGAGGAGCCAGCAGCGATGGTCGACGCACCCGCGCCGGAGCCGCGAGTGTTCTTCGTCGCGCCGAGAGACGAGACCGACCACGCCACCGAGATTCCGCTCGGCTTCACCTTCGGCATTGAGAACTTCGAGGTGAGCCCGGTTCCCGGAGAAGTCTCAAGCCCACGCGCGGCGATGGGGCACTATCATCTGGGCGTGAACGCCGAGTGCCTACCCGCAGGCGAGGTCATTCCTGCGGCGGACCCTTGGGTGCACTTTGGTGATGGTTCCGATGGCATGGAGATGCAGCTCGAGGGCGGTGAGTATCGCTTCAGCGTGCAGGTCGGCGACGACGAGCACCGAACGATTGAGGGGCTCTGCGAGACCATCACGGTTCGGATGGAAGACGGGATCTAGGACTCAATCGGGGTCTCGCCGCGCCGGGACCCCGAACGCTCTACCCACGCGCGGCCGCGCACCAGCGGTCGACGGCACCATGGAATTGGGGTGACGTAACGTGCCCGAGACGTGCTCGCCCCGTGGTGGAATTGCCGCCGTGGGGCGTTCTCTTCGCGATCCCCGACTCGTTACGGCCGGTTGAACTCCAGCGCGCGACCGCTGGCTCCTGGCAGGAAGGTGCCGTCTTGGTAGCGCAGTTCGCCATTGATCCAGGTCATGCGGACCTGGGCACGAAGCGCGATGCCAGCGAACGGACTCCAGCCACACTTGGAGTAGATGGGCGTCGGCGGGGTTCCCATCGAGGGATGGACCAGCGCCAGGTCCGCCCAGTAGCCCTCGCGGATGAACCCCCGTTCTGTGACGTCGAACAGCCGCGCCGGCGCGTGCGCGGTCTTCTCGACGAGTGTTTCGACGCTGCATAGACCGGCGTGCACCTGCTCGAACAGGCTCGGGAGCGCATGTTGGACGAGTGGCAGGCCGGCGGGCGCGCCGACGTAGAGCCGCGCTTTCTCGGCGATGGTGTGTGGGGCATGGTCGGTGGCGATGACATCGATCCGACCATCGTTAACAGCCCGCCACAAGGCCTGCCGGTCGGCGCTTGTCTTGATGGCCGGGTTGCATTTGATGTCGGCGCCCTTGGTCGCGTAGGACGTGTCGTCGAAGAACAAATGCGGGACGCACGCCTCCGCCGTGATCCGCTTGGTCGCCAGGTCGCCGGGGTGGAACAGGTCGAGCTCACGTGCGGTTGTGATGTGCAGCACGTGGAGACGGGCATTGTGTCGTCTGGCCAGTTCCACCGCGAGGCTTGAGGAACGGTAGCAGGCTTCTGCGGAGCGGATGCGGGGGTGTTCAGTGAACGGAATGTTTTCTCCGTATCGTGCCCGCGCCGCCGCCTCGTTTGCTGCGATGGTCGGCGTGTGCTCGCAATGCGTCGCGATGACCAACGGCGAGGCGGCGAAGATGCCCTCCAGTGTCCGCTCGTCGTCGACCAGCATGTTGCCGGTGCTGGACCCCATGAACACCTTGACACCGCAGGCCCGCCGCCGGTCGACCGCCTTGACCGCATCCAGATTGTCGTTGGTTGCACCGAAGTAGAAGGCGTAGTTCGCCATCGAACGGTCGGCGGCTCGCGCGAGCTTGTGGGTGAGGGCCTCCGCCGTGACCGTCTGCGGGTTGGTGTTGGGCATCTCCATATAGCTGGTGATGCCCCCGGCGACCGCCGCCCGCGATTCGGTTTCGATGGTGGCCTTGTGTTCGAAACCCGGCTCCCGAAAGTGGACCTGATCGTCGATCATGCCCGGGAGCAGATACGCGCCAGCCGCATCGACCACCGTCGCGTTGGCCGATGACGGGGCATTTACCCCGAGGATGCGACCATCCGCTACGGTGAGGTCGCCGTCGGTGACGGTGCCTTCGTTCACGATCCGGGCATTGATGATGCGATAGCTCACGGCACTAGCTTATCCGGCTCGGTGCGGGCTGTGGAGATAGCCACGCTGGCGGGGCCGGTCGGATTCGCTCGGGGGCACATGTGTGACGCCTGGCCGTCGCAAGAACGGAGGCTGATATTTGATGAGGGAGCCGCGTCTACTCCGACAGCAGTTCCCGAATCTGGCTCTCGATCGAATCGAAGTCGACCAAGCCGATATGTTCGGCGGCAATACGACCCTCGCGATCGATCAGCCAGGTCTTGGGCAGCACATACGTCTCGCCGAACGGCGCGAGTCGTTCCGGCGTGTCTGCCAGCGCAATCCGATAGTTGAGAGGCTGGCGTTCGAGGAATGGACGCACAATGTCCCATCCAGGTGCGTCTACAGAGACTCCAACCACCGCGAAACCGTCGCCACCGAACCTCTCCTCGAAGTCGACGAACCACGGCATCTCCACCTTGCACGGCCGGCACCAGGTGGCCCAGAAGTTCAACAGCAGGACTCGCCCGGAGTAGTCGGCAAGCATCGCGTTGCCGCCGTCCATATCCGGCAGCGTGAAACGGGGTGCGTCTGGCCGCTCGGAGATTTGCGTCAGAACCGTCTCTCGAAACTGCCGAGCGGGTGACGGGGCGTCCTCCGCTGGTGCTGCTCTCGGCACCGGCCGTGTGGCGTCCGTGCTGACGGCTCGATCCTCGGGGGCTGACTCACTCCCGGGCCAGGGCCCCAGCGTGACCACCATCGCCCCAATCCAGACCGCAACGGCCGCGCCTACCAGCCACGTGCCGATGGGTCTCCGTTTCGCCTCCTGCGCCCGACGAGCCTCCAGCTGCGCCAAACCGTGGTCGACGTCGGGCTGCGCCTCTTCGTCGGGTGCCAATGTGGCCAGGCGGTCGTCCACCCAGCGCTCGAGCTCCGGATCATCCTGTGTCGCCATAACGTGAGAAGTACTCCTTTTGGAACGCCTGCCGCGCCCGGCGCAACAGCGTGCCAACGGACGACGGTGTGACACCCGTCGCGTCCGCTAGTTCATCGTAACTGAGACCCTGGCCGCGGAGCACCAGAAGCGTGGCTCGGTCGGGCCGCAGTGCCAGGAGGGTGCGCCTCACCCGCTCTCTGGTCTCACCCGCCACCGCCGCGTCTTCTGGACTTGGCGTACTACCCGCGAGTCGCAGCAACGGCTCGTATCGGGCACGTCGCGTCACGCGTCGCAGCTCGTCGAGCCCTCGACGCACCGCCGTACGGTAGAGCCAGCCGGGGGTGGAGGGGCCGTGGGCCTTGGGTTCGCGCCAGAGCCTCATGAACACGTCCACGGCCAGCTCCTCGGCACGCGCTGGGTCATTGACCACCCGAGCGATGACACTGGTCACGCGCGCGTAGTGCGCCCGGAACTCCGCCTCGAGGTCAAACGAGGCCGGCGCCGCCTGGTCGTCCACAGTCGCGTCCGCGGTGTCGCTCAGCATGTTCACGTCTTCATAACGCTTGCCGCGGACGGATTGTGACAGGTTGGGCCTCGGCGTCCGGCGCCCGGAGCCCTCGTGCGACGGCGGGTCCTGTCAGGCGGCGGGCCGATTGGCTCGATACGGGGCGTTCGGGTGCTGTGTTGCACGCGACGATGACACCAGGTCTTGCAGGCTGTCGAGCGCAAAGCAAGAGACGACCCGGGGGGCTGGTACGAGGCCGGCGGCGAATCGTCCCCCGAGCACCGGCTACCCAATTAGCGCTCGCAGCGTGCTGACGAGGTCAGCCACCGGGGTAGCTGGTTCCCCTCTCGGCCGTTTTGGCCGGGTGGTAGGCGGGGACGTTCACTCGGCCTACCGCTGTGGGGGGGGCAAGGAGACGTTGTGACCGACGACCCGAGCACGTTCGATACGCCACCAGGTGAGTGGCGAGCCGACGAGGTATCACTGCGCTCGATGCCACGGTCATCAAGGCCAGGTGTTCAACGACGGACCGCCGCTCCGCGCAGTATGGACTTGAGGTGAATTGGGTGCCGCGATAAGATGA
>CAWWAF010000031.1:0-35057 GCA_963934795.1 uncultured bacterium | reverse complement strand
CGGTAATCGCTCACCTGCACCACGTACTGGAGCGTTTCCAGATACATCGGCCGATTGCGGGACACGCGACTGGGTCCACCGTTGTAGGCGGCCAGGGCGTAGTCCTCTCGGCCAAACCGCTTGACCTGCTGTGCGAGATACTTGATGCCGCCTTCGATGTTGGTGTCGACACGCAACTCCCGAAACGTCGCGGGCATCACTTGAAAATACCCGCGGGCACCGTCAATGGAGATCACCGAGCCATTCCCGCCGGACTCGTGCAGTACCACGGCGCGCGCCAGATTCAGATCCAGCTCATATTGATCGGTGAATCGCTTGATCTCGGAGTCGATCTCCATGACCTTGCGGTACATCCCGAGCAAGGCGGGAGAGAACGCATTGAGCGGCAGGAGCTGATCGTCGCCGGCTGCTGCCTGTTGGCCCGCGGCCCCTGGCGAGGCCAGGCTGGCTGAGGCGAGCGTGGCCACCAGTAGAACGCGCAGAGTCGTACCGAACAGCCCAAGACCTCGCATCAGTTCACCCCACAGCTGCGCATCGCAGCCAATCATCAAATGATACACCGTTGCCACGGGGCGCTTTCTTTCCTTGCCCAGACTTTCGCCAGCCTGACTGAGTTGCGCGGCGGCGACGCGGATCTGTGCAGTTCCGCGAACCACCGTATAATTTCGTAATGTCCACGGCGAACGGATCGCTCAAATCCGCGCAGTTTACCGAGTCCGTCATTCGAGAGATGACGCGTCTCGCCCAGCGGCACGATGCCATCAACCTGTCCCAAGGGTTCCCTGATTTCGCGGCGCCGGAGGCGGTCAAAGCGGCCGCTCGCGAGGCCATTTCCACCGACGTCAATCAGTATGCGGTGACTTGGGGCGCGGCCCCGCTTCGGCAGGCGGTGGCTCGAGAGTTTAGCCGGCGTTACGATGTGCCGGTTGATCCCGACACCCAAGTGACGGTCTGTTGCGGGGCCACCGAGGCGATGATGTCGACCATGTTGGGCATCTTGGACCCTGGTGACGAGGTCATCGTCTTCGAGCCGTTCTACGAGAATTACGGTCCAGATGCGATTCTGTCCGGCGCGGTGCCCCGGTATGTCACCTTGCACGAGCCGGACTGGACCTTTGACCCGGACGCGCTGGCGACGGCCTTCAACCGTCGCACCCGCGCCATCATCATCAACAGCCCGAACAACCCGACCGGCAAAGTCTTCACCCGGTCCGAATTGGCGGCCATTGCCGAGCTCTGTCACCGATGGGATGTGGTGGCGATCACGGACGAGATCTACGAGCACATCATTTATGACGGGTGTCGGCATGTGCCGATGGCGACCATTGAAGGCATGGCTGACCGAACGGTCACCATCAACAGTTTGTCGAAAACCTACAGCGTGACCGGCTGGCGAGTGGGGTGGGCCATCGCGCCGCCGCGGCTGGCAGGCGCCATCCGTAAGGTGCATGACTTTCTGACCGTCGGCGCCGCGGCGCCGTTGCAGGCGGCGGGAGCAGCGGCGCTGTCTCTGCCCGAGAGTTACTACGTGGAACTGGCCGAGGGATACCAGCGCCGGCGCGACATGCTACTGGGGCTGCTCGAGCCTAGGGGCTTTGTCTGTTTCAAGCCGGCCGGGGCCTACTACGTCATGACCGACATCGCGGGCTTCGGGTTTGCCGATGATCTGGAATTCGCCCGGTATCTGGTTTCAGAGGTGGGCGTGGCCGCGGTGCCAGGAAGCAGCTTCTATCACGATCCGTCACTGGGGCGGACGAAGGTGCGATTCACGTTCTGCAAGCGCGACGAGACGCTGCAGGCCGCCGGTCAGAAGCTCGCCGCCTTGAACATTTCCACTGCTAGAACCTGACTAATGCGCCGAAGTAGATCCCGTCGAGTTTCAATGCGACGGCTTCGTCGTTTGACGACACGTTCAGGTCGAGGGACCGGTATCCCACCTGCACGCCGAGATTCTCGATGACATTGAGCGTGGCGCTGAGATCGAAATCAATGTACCCGCCTTCGAAGCCCTTAAGGGTGTTGTTGGGCACCTTCAGACCGCTGACTTCGGCTGTGAGGGCCAGCATGGGCAGCGGGTAGACCTTGACGATGGCCCCGATCGCCGGGATCGGTCCACGGGCGCGGGTGAACTCGCGCGCGAAGGAGGCCGCGTCGAGTGAGGCCTCGATGTCGGTGTATTTCGCTTCGAGGATGATCCCGAAGTATCCACGGCTACGGTGGATGATGTCGTATTCGTAGCCGAACCGCCACGCATTCCACGTGAGCGAGGAACTGACCGGCAGCCCGATGTCGTAGCTGATACCGCGGAACACGATGCGTCGCTCCACGGTCGTCTGCGCACTGAAGTCCATGGGAATGTAGTCAATGCGGAAGCGGTGCTTGCGGGCGGGCCGGAGACGGATCCGCAGTTCACCGAACCGTTCGGTGCCGATGCCCAGATCACGGCTGAAGTCAATCTCACTCCCGACGAGACCGAACTCGTCGCTGCGAATCGTCATGTCAGGCGTGGCGTTCCACAGGCCTCCAAAGAGCTCGACCTTGTAGTCTTCGCCTACAGGGAGATTGGGCGGTGGGGCGAACAGCTGGGCGTCCGCTGGAGATGCGGAGGTAAGCATTGCGGCCAGCGCGACGGCTGTGATGATGTATTGGCGCAAACAGGTCATGGGCAAAAGGCTCTCTCGTGAACGACGAGGCATTGGGCAAGCATAGGTCGTACCAGATCGGCCAACAGGCCGCTTGCGGTGCCACGGTGTACCAGAAGCGCTGGCCAGTGGTCACAGCACTCCCTGTCTCACGTATCGAACGCGGGGGCCGGTCACTGTAGGGCGACACCCTCGTCATCGTGACCACGGAACTGTTATTCTGGAGGTAGGCGGGGTTGGTCCTCGACTCTGCCTTCCCATCTGCATGACACCCCTTGCGCGGCTGCGTCCGCATGTCCTCCTGCATCGTCGCCGCTTCGGCGTGGGGCTGGTGTGTCTGGCACTGGCTACCTCGTTTTCCCTCCTGGGACCGTGGGTGCTGCGGTACGCCATCGACGATTTGACCGCGGGTGTCACCGTAGCCAAGCTGAGGCAGTACGCAGCCGGGCTGCTCGGGTTGGCGCTGGCCGGTGGCGTCTTTCGGTTTCTGACGCGACGGATCATTGTCGGTGTCTCCCGCGCGATTGAATACGACCTGCGGAATGTCTTCGTCGAGCACGTCCAACGATTGCCGTTGGCCTACCTCCACACGACCCGCACCGGCGACCTGATGTCGCGGGCCACCAATGATCTCAACGCGGTGCGGATGATGGTGGGTCCGGCCGTCATGTACACGGGCAATACGGCGATGGTGTTCGTCGTGTCGGTCGTGCTCATGCTGTCGATTGATCCCGTACTGACACTGGTGGCACTGATACCGCTGCCGCTCGTCTCGGTGGCGGTCAAGCGTTTCGGCAGTGCCATCTATCGGCAGTCAGAGAGAATCCAGGCCCAGCTCGCCACCCTGAGCGCGGTGGTCCAAGAGTCGCTGGCCGGAGTCCGAGTGGTGCGAGCGTACGGTCGTGAGGAGGTCGAAACGGAACGGTTCCGGCGAGAAAACCAGGAGTATCTCGAGCGAAATGGCGCGGTCATCCGGCTCCAAGCCCTGTTCTATCCCAGTCTCGCGTTCATCCTCGGGCTCGCGGGCTTGCTGGTCTTGTGGCTCGGTGCCCGCCATGTGATCGATGGCCGGATCACCGTCGGGCAGTTCGTCCAGTTCAATGCCTACCTGGTGATGCTGAGCTGGCCCATGATCGCGTTCGGGTTCGTGACGAACCTGCTGCAGCGTGGCATGGCGGCCTGGCGGCGTATGGTGGAGGTGCTCGACGCGGCTCCGGCCGTCGCCGGTCGCGATGCAGAGTCTGAGGGTGACGTGGCGGCGGCGGCGGCGATTCGCGGCCGGCTGGAGTTTCGTGACCTGTCGTTCGCCTACAACGGGCATCCGGTGCTGCAGGAGGTGTCGGCCATCGTCGAACCGGGGCAGACCCTGGCGTTGGTGGGGCCGACTGGGTCCGGGAAATCGACGCTGATCTCGCTCCTGCCGAGACTCTTCGATCCGCCGCGCGGCACCGTCTTCATTGATGACCAGGATATTCTCGATCTGCCGATCGCGACATTGCGTCGGGCGATTGCGGTAGCGCCGCAGGAACCGTTCCTGTTTTCCCGGACAGTCGCCGACAACGTCCGGTTTGGCACCAGTGCGGCGGACAGTGCCGACCTGGGTGATGTGCTCGAGCGCGCGATGGCCATCGCGCGGCTCGACAAAGATCTCGCGGCGTTTCCCAAGGGCGCCGACACCCCGGTCGGCGAGCGCGGGGTCACGCTGTCGGGCGGACAAAAGCAACGGGCGGCGCTCGCGCGAGCGCTGGCGGCGAAGCCCCGTATCCTCGTGCTGGACGACGTGTTGTCAGCGGTCGATGCGTTTACCGAGGACGAGATTCTGCGCGGATTGCGGGACAACGCGCTCGGGTGTACGTCGGTGATCGTGTCACACCGCATCTCGACGGTCCGCCACGCCGATCTGATCCTCGTGCTGGCCGGAGGACGGATCGTTGGACGCGGTACCCACGACCAGCTGGTGGCGCAGGACGGGCACTACGCCGGGCTGCACCGGAAACAGCTCCTCGAGTTGGCGCTGGAGGGGGCGTAGCGATGGCGCCTCCGGTGTCGACGGACGACGGCGATGTGCTCGGCAAGGCGTACGACGCCAGGCTGATGCGGCGGTTGTTGCAATTCATGGCGCCGCACCGCGCGTCCATCACCCGCGCGTTCGCGGCCATCGTGGGCCTGTCCATACTCCAGCTCGCGCCGCCGTATCTCACCAAGATCGCCATCGATACGCACATCGCCACGGGCGAGCTGGACGGGCTCAATACCCTCGCCATCCTGTTCGCCGTGGTGCTCGTGCTGTCGTACGTCCTCGAGTACGTGCAGACCTACACGCTGCAGATCACCGGCCAGCGGATCATTTTCGATCTGCGGATGCGGATCAACGAGCATCTGCAGCGTCTGGACCTGTCGTTCTACGACCGCAATCCGGTTGGGCGCTTGATGACGCGCGTGACCACCGATGTCGACACGCTGAACGAGCTGTTCGCGTCCGGGGTGGTGTCGGTGTTTCGGGACATCTTCATGCTGGTCGGTATTGCGGTCGTGCTGTTCGTCATGGACTGGCGGTTGGCGATCGTCGCGCTGTCGGTGCTGCCGCTCATTGCGCTGGTCACCCAGTGGTTCCGGACGCACGCCCGGCACTCGTATCGCGAGGTCCGCGGTTTGGTCGCGCAGATCAACGCGTTCCTGCAAGAGAACATCACCGGGATGTCGACGGTGCAACTGTTCAGACGTGAAGCCCGGCAGTTCGAACAGTTCGATGGCATCAACACCGCCCATCGCGATGCGACGGTCGCGTCGATCTTCTACTACGCGGTCTTCTACCCGGCCATTGAGGTGCTGGGTGCACTGGCCGTGGCCGCGATTCTCTGGTTTGGTGGCGGCTGGACGTTGCAGGGGACGTTGGAACTCGGATCGCTCGTGGCCTTCGTGCTGTATTCCCAGCGGTTCTTTCGCCCCATCAGTGACCTGTCCGAGAAGTTCAACATCTTGCAGTCCGCGATGGCATCGTCCGAGCGCATTTTCGCCCTGCTCGACACGCCGGTGGTCGTCGCGAGTCCGGCCGCCACTGCATTGGTCCCGTCCAACGGGCCCGGGCACATCCGCTTCGAACATGTCTGGTTCGCCTATCGTGACGACCAATACGTACTCGAGGACGTCACGTTCGACGTCGCGCCCGGGCAACGGGTGGGGGTTGTGGGTGCGACCGGGGCCGGCAAGACCACGCTGATCAATCTGCTGATGCGCTTCTACGATGTGAGTCGAGGACGGATCACGATTGACGACGTCGACATTCGGGAGATGCCGTTGCCGGCCCTCCGATCACGTTTTGGCCTGGTATTGCAGGATGTGTATCTGTTCTCCGGGACCATCGCGGACAACATCCGTCTGGGCAACGATCAGATCTTAGACGACGATGTTGGTCGTGCCGCCGCCAGCGTGCACGCAGACCGTTTTATTGACGCCCTGCCTGACGGGTTCCAGAGCGCGGTGGCCGAGCGCGGCGCCACCCTCTCGGCCGGTGAGCGGCAACTGCTGTCATTCGCGCGTGCGCTGGCCTACAAGCCCGACGTGCTGGTTCTTGACGAGGCCACGTCCAGCGTCGACACCGATACCGAGCAACTGATCCAGGACGCGCTGCACGTCCTCATGGCTGGCCGCACGACCATTGCCATCGCCCACCGGCTCTCCACCGTGCAGGACATGGAGACCATCCTGCTCTTTCACAAGGGCCGGCTGCGCGAACAGGGTAGCCACCAGGAACTGCTCGCTCAGCGCGGTCTCTATCACACGCTCTACGAACTGCAGTACCGGGACCAGGAGTCGTCCGCCACACCCGTGGCCGCCTCCGCCGGGTCCGCGTAGCTGGCGCCCTGGCTTGGGTGCCCGCACACTGGCCACGGAACGCTCAGCCCGCCGTGCATTGGAGGGATTGGCGATCCCGCCGGCATCGGCTGCGTGGGCGAAGGTCCGGCGTGTCGAATTAGTCGCGCGTGAAGTGTTGGTAACCCGCGGGAAGAGGGCGGTCGCCGGCGGGGGTGCGCAGCACCAGGTCGGTCGCCTTCGTGAACTCGCCGATGCGCGTCAATGGCACGCCACGGGTCAGTTTACGCATCGCTGCGAACCGTCGCCGGTGCGCGCGGGGCACGGCCACCAGTAGCTCGTAGTCGTCTCCTCCGGCAAGCGCGGCCTCCAGCGGGTCACGACCCTGTGCTGCGAACCACCGTCGGGCACCGGGGGCAATGGGGACGGCAGAGCCGTCCACCGTTGCGCCCACCCCAGAGGCCGACGCCAGCTGCCGCACGCCGTCGGCCAGACCGTCACTCAAATCGACGGCCGCACGCGCGGCCTTGTTCCGACCCAGCAACACGCCGATTCGGACCCTGGGTTCTGGCCGCCGGTAGTGCCCAACGCACGCTGTTAACTCGTGGTCGTCGTCGGCGGGCCCCAGCGGGTCCCCCTGGAGACAGGCCAACCCAGCCGCGCCGGCGCCCAGCGCTCCGCTGACCCAGAGTTCGTCGCCTGGGCGTCCGGCCGCTCGGGTCAGGACGCGACGGCGTCGAACCGAACCGACCGCAGTGACGCCCAGCACCAGCGGGCCAGTGGACCGCGTGATGTTGCCACCCACAAGCGCGACGTTGTGCGCGGCGGCGAGGGTCAGCATGCCTTCGACGACGCCATCGACGGCGCGCGTTGACATTGTTGCCGGCAGGACCAGGGAGAGTAACCCGACGCGCGGCGTGGCGCCCATGGCCGCGAGATCGCTCAAATTGACCGCGAGCGTCTTGTGACCGAGGTCGGCGGGCGGGACGAACGCGAGATCGAAGTGAATCCCTTCGACCAGCGTGTCGGTGGTGAACACGTCGAGGGTGCCTCGCTGGGGTTCGACGACAGCGGCGTCGTCGCCGATGCCGACCGGCACCCAGGCTGGCGCGGGTGGCACGCGGTCGCGGATACGCTGGATGAGCGCCGCCTCTCCGAGGTCACCGACGGTATCCAACTCCTTAGCGGGCGTAATCCACCGCCCGGGTTTCGCGAATCACGGTGACCTTGATTTGGCCGGGGTACTGCAACTCGTGCTCGACACGTTTGGCGATGTCTTTCGAGAGCCACACCGCTTCCTCGTCGCTGACCTTTTCGCTTTCGACCATGATCCGGATCTCCCGTCCAGCCTGGAGCGCATACGCCTTCGAGACCCCATCGAACGAATCTGCGATGCCTTCCAGTTTTTCGAGCCGTTTGATGTACGACTCGAGGATGTCGCGTCGAGCCCCTGGGCGCGCGGCTGAGATGGCATCGGCTGCCTGCACGAGCATCGACTCGAGCGACGGCCAGTCGATGTCCATGTGGTGCGCTGCCATGGCGTCTACGACCGCCTTCTTCTCGCCGTGTTTCTCCAGGAAATCGATGCCCAGCGTCAGATGCGTGCCCTGCAGGTCGCGATCAATCGCCTTGCCGATGTCATGCACGAACGCGGCGCGAATGGTCGTGTGGGCGTCCAGACCCAATTCCTGGGCCATGATGCCCGCCACATACGCGACCTCTATGGAGTGACTCAAGACGTTCTGCCCGTAACTGGTGCGGTACTTGAGACGGCCCATGAGCCGGTGAATCTCCGGGTCCATGTCGAACAGCCCGAGTTCGAAGGCTGCCGCTTCGCCCGCTTTGGTGGCGTGCTCGTCCAACTCGGCCTTGACCTTTTCGACGACCTCTTCGATGCGAGCCGGGTGAATGCGTCCGTCGGCTACCAACTGTTCGATCGCCTGCTTGGCGATCGCGCGGCGGAACGGATCGAAGCTCGACAAAATGATGGCGCCTGGCGTGTCGTCGACAATCAACTCGACACCGGTCGCCTGCTCCAACGCGCGGATGTTGCGGCCTTCGCGGCCGATGATGCGGCCTTTCAGGTCGTCGCTTGGGAGGTCAACCACGGAGACGGTGGTCTCGATGGCGTGCTCGGGCGCGCTGCGCTGAATTGCCTGCGTGATGATCTGTTTCGCTTTTTCGGCTGCCGTCTCACGGGCCTCCGTCTCCAGCCGCTTGACGAGGTTGGCGGCGTCGCGGCGCGCGTCCTGCTCGATCTGTCTGATAACCAGCTCTTTGGCTTCGTCGGCCGTCAGGCCGGACACGCGTTGCAGCGCATCTTGCTGCTCGCGGATGAGTGCGTCACACCGTTCACGGTCCGCCGCGAGTGTCCGTTCCAATTCGACGATCTGGTCCTCCCGCTGGCGCAACTGGACGTCGGTCTGTGTCGCTGTTCGGTTGTGGTCGGTGAGTTCCTGTGTGCGCTGCGCGAACTGACGTTCGATCGATGCCAGTTCCTCCCGTCGCGTGCTGGCCTGCCGCTCGGCGGCTTGTAGCAGCGCGTGGGCCTGTTCTTTGGCCGCGAGCTCCGCTTCCTTGGTGTGCGTGGCGGTATCACGCTCGGCGTCACGTAGCATCCGTGCGGCCTCTGCTTCAGCCTGCCCGACGGTCTGCGCGGCAATCCTCCGGCGCGTAACGAGCCAGCCCACGAATACCGCGGCGGCGGCGGCGAACGCGGCGAACGCGGGAACGACGACGGTAGAAACGTCCATGCGTGTTCCTTTCGGAACCCGCGGCGAGGTGGCCGGGGCTCGGCGGGCGGCGGCAGATGGCCGCGCTCGGCGGGCAGCCCTCGACGGGTGGCACCGGTGCGACGACGTGTGGACCGATGGACACGCTATCGAACGGGCGACGCCAGGGGAGGAGGCGAAAAGCCCCGCGTTGCCGTGTGGGGAGGTCGGATGAACCTGCTGAAAGCAGGTGGAGCCGCTCTGGATACGCCTAGTCTCGCTTTAGGCTACCTCGCGCGGAGGCTTAGCACACCACGAAACATCGCAGCTCACATGGATATAGCGTTGGTTCAAACCGATTCTCCGGGCCATCACGAGCACTGCAGGGAACTTTTAAATATATATGGCCGCCAACTGCCAGCCGACAACGCGGCAGAGCGTGACTGCCTATCCGTACCGCTCTAGTCGACCCATCTTAGAACGAAGCTGGGCGCGGGGCAAGCTGGGTCGCAGAGGGGCTCGGACAGCTAGTCGAACTGCTCGAGCGCGCGATCGACGATCTGTTCGATGGCACCGGCGCGTTGCTGCAGCTCGGTCTCGTGATGAGCGTCCGTGTCTCTGGCGCGGAAATATTCGTCGGCGATATTGAGGGCCGCCAGCACCGTGACCCGGATGGCGTCACCACCCGTCGAGTGATCGGTCGCGGACTGAATTTTCTCGTCGACGTACTCGGCGAGTCCGGTGACGTAATCGAGGTCGAGCGCGCTCTTGATGGGGTAGAGCTGCCCCATGATCTCGACCGTGACGACGCGGGGCGTCTCATCGGCCACAGAACTAGAGGCTCAGACTGTCGAGCTGTTCCAGCATCTCGGCGACACGTACGCGAATCTGGTCGCGTTCGGTCTGCAGGCTGTGTGCTTGCGCGCCTTGGTCTTCGGCGCTGGCGAGTCGGGTGCGTAGCACATCGACCTCCTGCGAGAGGCGAGCGTTGTCCTCGGACGCGTGGGTCAGCTCGGCGCGGGTGCGTTCGAGGACCCCGACGAGCGTCTGGACCTTCTCGGCCAGTCGGTCGATCGGTTCAAGGCTCAAGGACGATGTCGACTTCACCAGGGAATCTCTCCTTATCTCAGCTTCGCGCGGTATGCCTGCTCAAGCGCTGACACGACCTCATCGGTCGCGGTCTGTACCTCGGCGTCGGTGAGGGTACGGTCCGCTGCGCGGAAAGTCAGCCTCACGGACAGGCTGACAGATCCAGCGGGGACCCCGGAACCCTGATACCGATCCACTTCCCGCACGTTGACAAGGGCTGGACCGGCCGCGGCCCAGATCGTGCCACGAACCTGTGCGGCAGGCAAGGCGTCGTCGATCTCCAGCGACAGATCGCGGACCACCGACGGATGGCGAGGCACCGGGGCGGCCCTGAGCCGTCCAAATGCGTCCAGCGTCAGCGGCCGAAGATCCAGCTCGGCCACATAGACGTCGCCCGACCCTGGCAGGCCGCGGCGGCTTGCGAGTGTCGGGTCCAGCTGTCCGACCCAGCCCACCGCCGTGGTGTCGCCGCCACAGGTCAGTTGGATGCGCGCCGTGCGGCCGGGGACCAGCGCGCGCATGGTGTCAGCCTCGAACGCGACCTGGGCTCCGAACCCCTCTGCCAGCCGTGTCAGTGCGCCGGTCAGGTCGAAGAGGTCCGCCGTGCGCTCCGGCCCGGTCCAATGCTGTGCGGTGGCCGCGCCGGTGAGCGCCAACGCGAGCGACGGCGTTTCGCCGGCGCCCTGTCGGAACCGGCTGCCCAGCTCAAACAGGCGGATGTCCTGCCGCTCGCGGCGTCGATTGTGGATCAGGGAGTCAACCAGCCCCGGGAGCAATGAGGGGCGCAACACGGCGCCTTTCTCCGAGAGCGGGTTACTCAACGCCACCAGGTCCGATGCCTCCGCGTGCATCGCAAGTGCCGCCTCGCGTTCAACGAACCCGTATGTGATCGCCTCTGAAAAGCCGCATCCGGTGAGGAGCCGTCGCACCGTCTGGTCGCGCGCGCGCCAGCCGCCCGCGGCCTGAGCCGGTCGTGTCAGTGCCGGAAAGGTGGTCGGCAGCCGCTCGTATCCGTGGTGTCGGGCCACCTCTTCGATGAGGTCTTCCTCGCGATGGACATCCACGCGGAACGACGGGACCGTCACCTGCCACGTGGGACTCTTGCCCTCCGTCTCCAGGCGTGGCGCGAAACCTAGCCGGGTCAGGGTGGGGGCCACGAACGCCGGGTCCACGGTCTGGCCCAGCAGGTGGCCAATACGCTGATGTCGCAGTCGCACCACGATCGGGTCCGGAGGCCCGGGGAAGCAGTCCACCACGGCCCCACGTGGGCGTCCGGCTCCGATGACGGCCAGCAGGTGGCGCGCACGGGCGATGGCCGCGATCGGGGCCGACACGTCTGCGCCGCGCTCGAACCGAAACGAAGCGTCGGTTGAGAGGGCGAGCCGCTTGTTCGTGCGTCGTACGGAGATGGGGTTGAAGTATGCCGCTTCAAGCAGGATCGTGCGGGTCGCGTCACCAACTTCGGAGTCGGCGCCTCCCATGACGCCCGCCACGGCCTGTGGCTGTTCGGCGTCGGCGATCGTCAGCATGTCCGGCTGCAGCGTGCGTTCAATGCCGTCCAGGGTGCGAATACGCTCGCCGGCGACCGCGCGACGCACTCGAATTTCCGGGCCCGCGAGTTTCGCGTAGTCGAACGCGTGCATCGGGTGGCCCAGTTCCAACATGACGTAGTTGGTCACGTCCACGACGTTGTTGATGGGCCGGACGTCGGCCGCTTCGAGCCGGGCCGCCAGCCAGCGCGGCGATGGGCCCACGGTGACGTCTGCCAGGGCGCCAACATAGCGCGGGCACAGTGCCGGGTCGGTGACCGTGATCGAGATCGGCGTGTCGGCGGCGGAGGCAATCGTCGGTTCACTCTCGGGCGGCCGGAGTTCGGCCGCGTAGATGGCGCCTACCTCCCGCGCGATGCCGAAGACCGACAAACAGTCCGGACGGTTGGTGGTGATTTCCAGGTCGAGAACGGCGTCGGGTGGGTCACCGTCGGCGGTGGGCCACGGCTCCACGGCGCCGACCTCGAAACCACGCATGGTCAGCGCGTCGGCCAGGTCGGCAATGTCTGTCGGACCGCCCGCGCCCGCTCCGGCGGGGCCCACCGGGACCTCGACGAGCTCGCGGAGCCAGGACACCAGGATTCTCAATGGGGAAACTGCTCCAGCAGCCGGAGATCATTGTCGTAGAACAGGCGAATGTCCTCGACGCGGTACTTCAGCAGCGCGACCCGGTCGATGCCCAGACCGAACGCCCAGCCGGTATAGCGTTCGGGGTCGTAGCCGACCGCTTCGAAGACGGCGGGGTGAACCATGCCGCACCCCAATATCTCGAGCCAGCCGGTCTGTTTACAGACCGCGCAGCCGTTGCCTTCGCAGAACACACAGCTGATGAAGACCTCGGCGCTGGGCTCCGTGTAGGGAAAAAAGCTGGGCCGGAACATCACGCGCGTGCCGGCATCGAAGAAGGCCTGCAGAAAGCTGACCAGGGTGCCTTTCAGGTCGGCCATCGTGATGCCCTCGCCCACCAGTAGGCCCTCCACCTGCATGAACATCGGGGAGTGGGTCAGGTCGGGGGTGTCGCGTCGGTACACCAGCCCGGGCGAGATGATACGCACCGGCGGCTCATGTGACTCCATGTACCGGATCTGCATGCCGGACGTGTGGGTGCGTAGCAAGGTGGCTGGTGGCGTGGCCCCCTCGCCACCGCCGGGCATCGGTTGTTCCAGATAGAACGTGTCCTGCATGTCACGCGCCGGGTGATCCGGCGGCATGTTGAGGGCCTCGAAGTTGTGGTAGTCGTCCTCCACCTGCGGGCCCTGCAGGATCTCGAACCCCATGGTCTCGAAGATTGACTCGACCTGTTCTCGAATCAAGGTCAGGGGGTGACGTCGTCCGAACGGCAGTTCGCGTCCAGGCAGGGTGACGTCGACACTCCCCACCGGACGCGCAGTGTCGTCGAGGGTGTCGCCCCGTTGTGTGAGGGCCGCGTCAATCTCGCGTTTGAGGACGTTGGCTGCCTTGCCCAGAGCCGGACGGTCGGCTGGTGCGGCCCCCGCCATCGACTTCATGAGGGCCGCGACGGCACCCTGCTTGCGGCCCAGATACCGATCGCGGACCGACTGGAGGTCCTGCGCGGTGGCCACAGCGTCCAGGTCGGCCTGAAAGGCCACGCGGATCGTGTCGATGGCAGTCGGAGCGGTCATGTCGCGGTGCAGCGTGCCGGGTGGCTCGAGGCGCCCGGGCCGGAGGCGCTGGTGAGGCGGCTGCGTGGGGCAGTCGCCCTCGGGAGGCTAGGCCGCTGCCGCCGCGGATCGGGCATCTTTGGCCTGGGTAGCCAGGTGCGCGAACGCGGCGGGCTCGGTGGCGGCGAGATTGGCCAGACTCTTCCGGTCCAGGGTGATCCCAGCTGCCGTTAGTCCGTTCATGAACTGGCTGTAGTTCAACCCATGTTGGTGCGCGCCGGCGTTGATGCGCACGATCCACAAGCGCCGAAAATCGCGCTTCTTGAGTCGTCGACCGATGTAGGCGTATTCCGCCGCCTTATCGCCGGCCAGCTTGGCGGCCCGGTACAGCTTGCTCTTGGTGGCGTAGAAGCCCTTGGTGCGCGCCAGCAGTTTCTTGCGTTTGGCGCGCCGGACTGATCCGCGTTTAACTCGAGGCATGTCAGTGATCCTATCCGTTCGGCAGCAGACGATGAACCTTCTTCTCGTCTGCCGGCGAGATAAGGGCTGACTTTCGCAGCCCACGCTTCCGCTTGGTCGTCTTGCTCGTCAAAATATGGCGTCGCAACGACTTGCTTCGTTTGATTTTTCCGCTGGCCGTCAGCCTGAACCGTTTGGCGGCCCCGCGGTGGGTCTTCATCTTGGGCATGTCGAACTATCTTTCCCGGTCGGTCCAACCCCGCGGCCCCAGATGCGGGACTCACGCGGGGCGTCCTATTCGCCTATGTGTGTTTACTTCTTGGCACTCGCAACGCCAGACAGAATGATGTGCATCTGATTGCCCATCATGCTTGGACGGGTCTCGGCTGCCGCAATCCCTTCGAGGTCGTCCATCAGCCGTTCGAGAATGCGCCGTCCGAAATCGGGGTGCGCCATCTCACGTCCACGGAAGAAGACGGTGGCTTTCACCTTGTCGCCTTCCGACACGATCCGCTCAATGTGCTTCCGCTTGAAATTGTAGTCGTGGGCATCGACTTTCGGGCGGAATTTAATTTCCTTGAGTTCGATCGATTTCTGGTTCTTGCGCGCTTCGCGGGCGCGTTTCTGTTCCTGGTAGTGATATCGCCCATAGTCCATGATGCGACACACGGGAGGGCTCGCGGTGGGTGAAATCTCCACCAGGTCGAGACCTTTTTCTCTGGATATCGCCATGGCCTGCTGAGGCGTCATGATCCCCAGCTGTTCGCCCTCGTCGTCGATGACTCGGATCTCACGGACTCGAATCCGTTCGTTGGTGCGAGTCCGGACCTCGCGTCGCTGACTTCGGACGAAAGCGATAATGCCCCCCTTTGTTCAGGTTCTCGGTCGCGCGCGCTATGTGCGGCGCGAAATCTCGGCGCGGGCGTCGGCGATAAAGTCGTCGACCGACCGTGCACCCTGGTCACCGTCAGTGCGGTGTCGGACCGCCAGTGCGTTGTCTTGCGCCTCGCGGTCTCCCGTTACCAGCATATACGGGATCTTACGCAGTTGCGCTTCGCGGATCTTATACCCCATTTTCTCCTGCCGGGCATCTACTTCGACGCGCAGGCCTTCTTGCCTGAGGCGAGCGGCGACTGACTCCGCGTAGTCGAGGTGCCGGTCGGCGATGGGTACCAGCATGGCCTGAACCGGTGCGAGCCACAGCGGGAACGCCCCCGCGTAGTGTTCAATCAGGAGCGCGATGAACCGTTCGAAGCTACCAAAGATAGCGCGATGGATGACGACCGGACGATGTTCGGCGTTGTCGGCGCCGATGTATTTGAGATCGAATCGCTGCGGAAGCTGGTAGTCCAGTTGGATCGTCGCGCACTGCCAGTTGCGTCCGATGGCGTCAACCACGTGGAAGTCGATCTTCGGTCCGTAGAAATTGCCCTCACCCTCCGCGACGACGTAGGGCTGCCCGGCGGCGTCCAACGCCTGCGTGAGCTGGCGTTCCGCCTGGTCCCAGGTCTCGGTGTCACCGAGGAATGTCTCCGGTCGGGTGGACAATTCGACCGAGAATTCAAGCTGGAAGTCCTTGTACACCTGTTGGACCAGGCGCAGCAAGCGTTCCACTTCATCGCTGATCTGATCCGGCGTGACAAAACAGTGCGCGTCGTCTTGGCAAAATTGGCGCGCGCGTGTGAGCCCGGCCAGTACGCCGGAGGCCTCGTCGCGATGCAGCACGCTTTGGTCGTGGTACCGCAGTGGGAGGTCGCGATAGCTGCGGCCCTCGCTCGCGAAGACGAGCATGTGCCCTGGGCAGTTCATTGGCTTCAGGCTGAACGTCTCGCCTTCAGACTCCAGCTGCAGCATGTTCTCCGCGTAGTGCTCCCAGTGACCTGAGGTTTCCCAGAGCTTCTTGTTGTACACCAGTGGCGTCCGCAACTCGACGTAGCCTGACGGAAACAGTGTCGACCGCATGTAATCGGCCAGCAGGTTCCAGAGGGTCGTGCCGCGCCCAAGCCAGAATGCGGCGCCAGGCGCCCACGGGTGGAAGGTGAAGAGCCCGAGTTCGCGACCCAGTTTCCGGTGGTCTCGTTTCTTGGCCTCTTCGAGCCTTGTCAGGTACTGCTTCAGCGCCTTGTCGTTGAAGAAGGCCGTGCCGTAGATCCGCTGCATCGGCTGGTTCTTCGCGTCGCCCTTCCAGTACGCGTTCGAACTGTGCAGCACCTTGAACGCTTTCAGGTTGCCAGATGACGGGACATGCGGACCGGTGCAGAAGTCCATATACACGCCGTCGATGGTGTAGCAGGAGACAACCGGGCCGCCCTTTTCTTCGATGAGCTGGACCTTGAGCGGCTCGCCGCGGTCGGCGAAATACTGTTTTGCCTCCTCCTTCGACATCATCTTGCGCTCGTAGGGCCGGTTCTCCCCGGCGATCTCGCGCATCTTGGCTTCGATGGCCTCAAGGTCTGCCGGAACGAACGGGCGGTCGACGATGAAGTCGTAGAAGAAGCCGTCCTCGATAGGCGGGCCGATGCCGCACTGCGCCTCCGGAAACAACGCCGTGACCGCGGCCGCCATGAGGTGCGCGGTGCTGTGACGGTAGAGGTGGAGTGCCTCTGGGGCGTCCTTGGTAATAATGCGCACCGCGGCGTCTTCGTCGAGCGGATGTGTCAAGTCCACCACTCGGTCACCGACCGCGGCCGCCAGCGCCGCTTTGGCCAAACGAGGCGAGATGTCCTCGGCCACCTGGCGCACCGGTGTGCCAGGCGGCAGTTGCCGCGTCGAGCCGTCGGGGAGGGTTACGGTGACCTGATTCATCGTTGTTCGACCGCGCGCGCCGTGCTGCACATCGACCGCCTCCCGCCGAGCGGGGGAGCGGGCACCAGGGCGTCCTGTGTGAGACGTGACCGGACCAGCGGTGGGGTGTTGGTAGGCACGGGCGGACTCGAACCGCCGACCTCCTGCGTGTCAAGCAGGCGCTCTAACCGGACTGAGCTACGCGCCTATCTCTCTGTCTATCTGTGGGTGGCGCGTTACCCAAACGCGCACTATATCAACCTCTCGAAAAACTCGTCAACGCCTGGGGAACCGTCGCATGAGCGTTGGCACTACACCGCGGGCGCCGCGGTGAGATGTTCAATGGCGCGGTCCAGCACCGGGTCCTCGTCGGGGGCCGAGGCTGGCAGGCCCAATTCAATCGCCGGTTCCTGCACCGGGACGGCCGGTTCCACACCGGTTCGATGAATCGACTCGCCGGACGCGGTCAGATATCGGGTCGATGACAACAAGAGACCGCCGCCCCCCGGGAGATCCACCAATGTCTGCTCGGCGGCGCGGCCCGCGGTGCGCAGCCCGACGGTCTCGGCTCGCTCAACGTCCACGAGCGCGGCGGCGAATACCTCCGCTGCGCCCGAGGTGCCCGGGTTCGTCAGGAGGGCCACGGGGGCCGTGATGGACGGCGGGTCTCCGCGCCTCGCAACCGGCTGTTGACCCGCCGACGTCTCGCGGATGATCAGCGTCGGGGTATCGGTAAACCGCCCGGCGGTGGCGAGGCCGGCATCAAATGCACCAGTGGCCGTGCTTCGCAGGTCGACGACGAGTTTCGTGGCACCTTGCGTCGCCAGCTCGTCAGCGGCCGACCCGATGGCGTCCGCCGTGGTGTCGTCGAACTCAGCAATGCGAAGGTAGCCCACGCCCGGGGACACGATGCGGCTGGTGACGTTGGCCGACCGATCAGCGCCGCGTTGGATGTCCATGTCCATCGGCTCTGCGGCGTTCCCTCGAATCACGCTGACCCGTACGGTGGACCCGGGTGCGCCACGCAGCAACGCACTGGCGCGGACGGCCGACATCGTCCGGGTCGGTGCGTCCGCAATCGTCCTAAGGAAATCTCCGGGTCGCAGGCCGGCTGCCGCGGCCGGTGACCCGTCTCGCGCCGCCACGACCTGAACGTAGTATTGGCGTGTTAGCGTCAGGCCGATACCCACCTCGCCCGGCACGTCGGCCGCAACGTACGCGCGCGTTTCCTCTTCCGTCAGATAGACGCTTTGCGGGTCCAGTCCTTCCGCGAGGCCCCAGAGGGCCCCCTGCATCACGCGCCCTGCCTCGACCTCTTCAACGTAGTTGCTGTTGACCAGTGACACCACATCCTCGAAGACGCGCAGGTGCTGGTAGGTACCCTCTCGAGCCACGACGCGGCCCAAGAGCCCGCCGACCAGGGTGTAAGCCAGGATCGGCGCCGTGACCATGAGGAGGACGAAGCGGGTGCGGTCTGTCATCAAGTCCCAAGCCCTTCCATTACTCAAGCCATTCTAATGGATCGACGGGACGACCGTCGACGCGCAACTCGAAGTACATCGCTTGGCTTCCCGTCGGCGAGAGGCCGGTACTGCCGATGAGGGTCCGTTCATCGACCCGCACGTCGGTGTGGACCGCGAGCCCGCCTAGATACCCATAGAGGGAGAACGCCTGATCGCCATGGTCGATGATGATCAGGGTGTCGAGCCCTTCAAAGGGACCTGCGAAGGCGACGTCGCCACCGTGGACGGCATAGACGGAGTCGCCTGGCGTGGCGGCCAGTTCGATACCGGCACGGGCGATGCTGGTGCCGAATTCGGTGGTCTGCTCGGCACCATACGGCACCGTGACCTCGCCAGGGACGGGAGGCGTCAATTGGCCGCGAAACGGGCCGATGGGGAGCGCGACTGGTGCCGTGGGCGAGGTATCGGTGCCAAACTTCGCCACGGTCGCGTCGAGCCGCGCTCGGGCCGCTTCCAGTTGTCCCGTCAACTGCGCGGTCAGGTCGCGACGAGCGTCGATCTCGGCAATTAGCGCGGTTTGGGAGTTGATCGCCCCGTCGACGGAGCGTCTGGCCGTCCGAGCGTCGTCGCGAAGCGATGCCGCTTCGACCTGCCGGGTCTCGAGCGTGACGCGCGACGTGGCGAGGTCCGCCAGGGTCTGACGGTGGGCATCGAAGCGCACACGGTCGCGTTGCGCCAGCGACCCCATGATCCGCGTCGTTCGCCCAACACTGGTCAGGTCGTCGCTGCTGAACAGCAGTCGCACGTAGCTCGCTCGTCCCAGCTTGTAGAGCTCGACGAGCCGCGCTTCCACCAATGGACGCTCAGCCGCCGCCTCTTGCTCAAGCCGCGCGATACGGTCGGCCGCCTGCTCGAGGCTGTCGGTGGTCTCCGCCAACTCTTGGTCGATGGCGTTCAGCTCGGTCGTCTTGATCTGCCGGTCGAGCTCCAGTCGACGCATCTCTTCGAGCAGGGTGCGTTGGCGTGAGGCGAGTTCGTCTGCTTCCGCCTGGAGGGCTTGCACCCGTTCCGACGCGCGTTGCGACAGTCGTTCGACCCGCTCCCGGTCAGCCGACTGGCTGCTAGGCTCGGGTTCCTGGCGCGCGGTGAGTGGGGGGGCCGATACACCGATGAGCCCCGCGAACCCGAGCGCCGCCAGCAGCGGCGGGAGCGCTGACGAGACGGGCCGAGATCGACGATGAGGGCGTGAGTACACGGCGAGAATACGGCATGATAGCACGTGAAATATGAGGATTGTGGGTCTGGACCTCGGGCGCAGGCGGATCGGCGTGGCACTCAGCGACGTGTCAGGTACGCTCGCCACGCCGTGGCGCACGATCGACGGCCGGGGGGACCTGGCAGAGGTAGCCAGTCGGCTTGTCGCGACCCTTGGCGAACTAGCGGAGGGTGAGGACGGCGTGGCAGGCATCGTTGTGGGACTGCCGAGTCATCTCGATGGTCGACCCCACGAGGGAGCCATCTGGGTACGGGAGGTCGCCGACGCGGTCAGGGAGGCAATGGGACTGCCGGTCACGCTGTATGACGAGCGCTTGAGCAGCGTGGAGGCCGAGCAGCGATTGGCCGTGGGCGAGCGGGATTGGCGGAAGCGAAAGGCTCGGCTCGACGCGGCGGCCGCGGCGGTCTTTCTGCAGGACTATCTCGACGCACGTCCTCGGGATGCGGCCGATCGCGGACAGGCCTAGGACGCCATGAGGAAGCTGCTACTCGTGATTGCGGGGTTGGCGCTGCTCGTCGGCGCGGTCGGCGGGTACGGCGCCACACGTGTGTACGAGCGAGCGGCCGAGCCGTATCGCGGATACCGGGACGCGGAAGTCTTTGTCGACATCGCGCCCGGCACCTCAACCGTGAGTATCGGGCGACAGCTGGTCAAGGCCGGCGTCGTGGCGGACCAGCGCACCTTCCGCCTTGCGCTCTGGCGGAGCGGGAGCGAGCGGTTGCTTCAGGCCGGCGAATATCGCTTTGCGGAGTCTGCCTCGGCCCTGGAGGTCATTGACGTTCTGGCTCGCGGCCAGGTCCATCTCCGCACCGTCACCTTTGCCGAGGGACTGACACGCTGGCAGATGGCGGAGGTCTTTGGCCGGTCTGAGTTCGGAGACGCGGACGCCTTCCTCGCCGCCAGTGGGCGCGTGGACCTCATCGAGGATGTGGATGCTGCCGCGGTCGACCTGGAGGGCTACCTGTTCCCGGAGACGTATGCCTTGCCGCGCGGCGCGACGGCGGACGACCTGGTCGAGGCGATGCTGGCGCAGTTCCGCCGGACATTCGACGACGCGTTGCTCGCCCAGGCGGCGGAGCAAGAGATGACCGTGCGGCAAGTGGTCACCTTGGCGTCACTGATTCAGCGGGAGACCGGACAGGACGACGAGCGGCCGATCGTGTCCGCCGTGTATCGCAACCGTCTCGATCGCCGCATGCCGCTCCAGTGCGATCCCACCGTGATCTACGCGCTGCTGCTCGACGGGCTCTACGACGGCAACCTCACGCGCGAGAACCTCAGATACGACTCGCCCTACAACACGTATGTCTATCCCGGTCTCCCGCCCGGGCCGATCGCTGCGCCCGGTGCCGCTGACTTGCGTGCGGCACTTGCCCCTGCCGACGTCAGCTACGTCTACTTCGTGAGTCGCAACGACGGGTCGCATGTGTTCGCCGATACGCTGCGTGAACACAATCGCAACGTTCGCGAGTATCAGGTCGAGTATTTCCGTCGCCGCCGCGGCCGGTAGCGCACGACGCTTGGTCGTCCTCGAGATGGTTGTCCCCACATGCACGAGCTGAGTGTCCTACGTGACCTTGCGCTGATCGTTGGGCTGGCGATTCCGGTCGTGGCGCTGGCTCATCGCCTCCGCGTGCCTCCGCTGGTCGGCTTTCTGCTGGTCGGTGTGCTGATCGGTCCGCATGGCGCGCGTCTCGTGCCGGACGCCGCCGGTGTGTCCACGCTCGCCGAAGTCGGGGTGGTGCTCCTGCTCTTCGAGGTGGGTCTCGAACTCTCACTGTCACAAGTACTACGGTGGGGGGCCACAGTACTAGTGGCCGGCGGGGTCCAGGTCGTGGGCACGCTCGTCCTGGCGGCCGGCGCTGGCGCCGCATTCGGGTTCCCGGTCGGACAGTCGCTGTTCTATGGCGCGCTGATTGCGCTCTCCTCCACCGCCATCGTGAGCAAGACCTACGCGGATCGTGGAGAGCTGGACACGACTCGCGCACGCGACGCGATCGCCGTACTGCTATTCCAGGATCTGGCCGTGGTCCCGCTGATGCTGCTATTGCCGGTGTTTGCCGGCGCCGCGGCGGAGGCCGACGGGGTGTGGCTGCGCCTCCTCGTGGGTCTGGCCGCGATGACGGCACTCGTCAGCGGCGGCCGGCTCGTCGTGCGCTGGACACTCGACCGTGTGGTCGAGATACGGGACCGCGAGCTGTTCACGCTGTGTGTCGGCTTCTTCGCCATCGCGACCGCGCTGGTGGCGTCGGCGGCCGGATTCTCACTGGCAATCGGGGCGTTCCTGGCTGGGCTGATCATCTCGGAATCGGAGCACGGTCTGCAGGCGCTCTCCGACGTCTTGCCGTTTCGCGCGCTCTTCAGCGGAGTCTTCTTCACGTCCATCGGCATGTTGCTCGACGTGCCGGTCGCGCTCGGCCAGGCCCCCCTCGTCTTGGGCGCGACGGTCGTGGTCGTGCTCGGAAAGACCTTCTTGGCGACGCTGGCGGTTCGCGCGCGTGGGCGGTCGATGGAGACAGCGATTGGGAGTGGGCTCAGCCTGGCTCAAGTCGGCGAATTCTCCTTCGTGCTGGCGGCGGCGGGCTTGCAGCTGGGACTCTTCGCCGTCGGGCACTACCAGATATTCCTCGTGGTGGCCGCCCTCTCGATGATGGTTGCCCCGTTTCTGATTCGGGGCGCCCGGCCAATCGCCGTCCGCATCGCCGGCGCGGCCACGGCGAGGGAGTCTGACGAACCCGCGGGGGCGGGACGGGCGGACCATGCGGTCATCGTGGGCTACGGCTTGTCAGGGCGGTATCTCGCACGGATGCTCCAGGCAGCCGGACTCGCCTGTGTCGTCATTGACCAGAACTCGGAATTGGTTCGACGGGCTCGGCAGGATGGGTTTTCGGCGCTGCGCGGCGACGGTGCCGGCCGTACGCAGCTCGCCCGTGCCGGCGCCGCTCGCGCCCGGCTCATTGTATTTGCGATTTCGGCGCCGCTGGAGGAGCGGCAGGGGGTCGCCGCGGCCCGCGAGGTCGCCCCCCGTGCCGCCATCGTGGTGCGAACACGGTATGTCCGTGCGATAGACGAGTTGATGCGGCTGGGTGCCAACGACGTGGTGGTCGAGGAGTTCGAGGCGTCGCTCGAGCTGTTCGCGCGCGCGCTGCAGAGCTATCAGATTCCCCCGGCCCGCATCGCGCATGAGCTGGAAGCGGTGCGGAGTGAACACTACGGTCTGTTGCGCGGCCGGACGCATCCGGACCTGCGACTCGACGCGCTGGCTCATCTGGGCATCCACGACGCCATCGAATTGAATGAAGTCGAAGCGGGCGCCGATGCCGTCGGGAACAGTGCGACCTCACTGGACCTGCGTCGTGCCACCGGTGTGGTGCAGATCGCTGTCATCCGGGGCGGGGAGCCACGCTATCTGCGCGAGCCGGACTTTCGATACGAGGTGGGCGACACCGCGGTGCTCGTGGGCGGCCGTGACGCGCTCGACCGGGCCGCGGAGCTGTTCCGGAGGCGTGGACAGTCCGGTCCGGGAAGATGAGGTCTGCCCGGAAACGCTTTGGCGGAGGTGGCGGCGGGCGCTCGGACCCCTACCGAACGCTTCGGTCCAATTCGAAGATGAGTCCCATGACGACGTTGTAGGCGAGTGTCATGGCGCCGGCCTCGAGCTTGTCGGCGGTGTCGGCGGGGGTATGGATGGTCCGGAGGATGGGTGCGACGAAGCCGTCTGCGAGACCCGAGTCCGGCCCTGCGTTGAGCATCAGCCACAACTGGTGCACCTCCAGTTGTGGCAGCGTCCCAAGCGAGATGTTCGGGATGCCGGCGGCCTGAAAACTGCGGTCGTCGCTGGGTGGGAACTGCGCGAACTCCAGGCATTGGTGGCCTGCGTCGGCGCACACGTGCCGCATGGCGGCGTATAGCACGTCGTTGCCCTCGCCAACGGCCGGGCCGTAGAGCACCGTGTCGCCGAAACCGGCGATATCGACATTAATCATCCCGGCGATCAGGGTCGGGTCGAGGGTGCTGACCAGATGTTCGGAGCCCAGCAGGTTCAGTTCTTCGAGATCGAAGAACAGCACGCGCACCCGGTGACGCAGGTCCTGCGTCCTCAGGGTCTGCGCCACGCGTGCGAGGACCGCCACCGCGCCAGCGTTGTCCACCATCGCGTGGCTCAGCGACCCGTCTCGCAGTATCGCCGCATCGGCGTGGGCCCCGACGATGATCTCCCGGTCGCCGGTCCCGATGGTGACCGACACGTTCCGCCCTTCGGCCGGCCCGGCCTCGTCGGCCCGCCGGTTGGGGAACGGCTGGATGTCGTACGCGAGCCCGTGCTCGTCCAGCAGTGCGATGAGCGCGTCGAACCGTGCGTCAGCGGACGGCTGGTCGAGACGGATCGCGTTCTCGACCAGGCCTGAGAGCGGTTCGGCCTCGGCCGTGAAGGTGGCTGGCGGCTGTGCGGCGGGAGCCTGGCCACAGAGGCCGACCAGGCCGCACACGGCGGCAATCATGCGGTACGAGCAGTTGTGCGACATTGGCCGCATCTTATCAATCACCCACAGCGACCCGTGGCCGGAGGATGCGGAGCGATGAGGATATGGAGGTCGTTCTCGCTACTGCCGCGCGAGCCAGTCGTCCCAGCCGTCGATTTCTGTGTAGAAGAGGGCAGTCGCCTCGCGGTCCGCGGCGAGGTTGTCGCGAACGGTCTCGCCCAGCGCGCCGGGCAGCCGGCTTGCCTGAGCCAATCCGAAAGCCAGCGCCCCCATTGCCGCTAGTCCGACAACGAGCCGCACCGGACTCGAAGCCCTGAGGCCGAAGCCAGAAACCGGCGAGCGAGGGTCGCTAGAGGACACGGTCAAAGAGGATGCCTCCGAATGCGAGATACGCGGCGCCGAGCGTCAGCACCACGTTGAAGGTTTGGCCCACGAGATAGAGCTGAATCGGGCGGCCGCCTTGCACCTGGCCCATCAACTCCTTCATGTTCGATTCGAGTCCGATGCTGACGAACGCCAGGCAGAAGAACCAGCCGCGGAAGTCTGACGTGACATCGAGAATCCCGGTGACCGCCTCTTCGCCCATCATCGGGGTGAGGATGAACGAAAACACGAGCGATGCCCCGATGAACCCGAGGATGAACTTGGGAAACCGGGTCCAGATTTGCATCGCCGCGGACTCGGTGCGACCGTCTGATTTCTCAACATTCGTCACCCAGTAGACGGCGACGAGAAACGCGACGATGCCGATCAGGATGTTCTGAATCATTTTGACCACGGCTGCGACTTGACCCGCCTCTTCGCCCAGCATGGCGCCGGCCGCGACGACGGCACCGGTCGCGTCGACCGTGCCGCCGATCCACGCCGCGCCGACAATCGGGTCCATCCCGATGGCGCGGATGGCGATCGGCATCAGTACCATCATCAGGACGGTGAAGATGAGCGTCATGCCGACCGCCAGCGTCAGTTCGTCCTTCTTCGCCCGGGCGGCGGCCGCTACGGCAATGGCCGCCGACACCCCGCACACGGAGGTGGCGGCGGCAATGACGATGACGAGCGACGGGCTCTCGATCTTCAGCACGCGGGTGCCGAAGCGATACATGAAGAAGATGACGATGGGCGTGACGAGCCAGGCGACAAAGAGTCCAGGAGGGCCGAGGCTCAAGATGCGGTTGAACAGAATCTCGGCGCCGAGCAGCACCAGTCCGGTTTTGATAAACAGCTCACTCCGGAGCGCTGGTCTCAGCCACCCCGGGGTGCCGACGGTGTTGGAAATGAGCAATCCCAGGAGCAGCGCCCAGAACGCGTACCCGACGCCGGCGGCGCGTATGCCGGTGTGATTGGCGACGAAGTAGGCGGCCACCGCCATGAGAAACAGCGGGATGAAACCGGTCTGGTGGACCATGAGCGACCCACCCATGATGTGCGCCGCCACCCCCGTGAGCAGGGCAAATCCGATCCCCAGCACGGCGAGCGGCAGCAGCCCATCTGCGAACGCAGCAGTCGGGTCTCCCGTCCACCGTCCCACCCCGGCCACACCGGTAATGACGCCGATCGCGGTGAGTGTAATAAGCAGACCGCCGAGCCAGATGGCCCACCAGTCTTCTGAGGCGAGCAGTGTGGACTGCGGTGCGGATGCGTCTGGATGGTTCGTCATATCGCTGTCGTCCGGGTGCGGGTCGCCGCGCGGCGTCCGTATTCTGGGGGCGCGCGGCACCCCAGGCGTACGCCTGTCACTGCCGGTCGCCACAATGAAAGCTGAGCGCGGGGATTATAATGCCTCGCACCATCGACTCCCGACACAATCGGCTACATAGAGGGCCTATCCATGCAGCGCCGCACCCGGTTCCTTGTCGCGCTCGTCGGGTTGACGTGTTGGACATCCAGCCATGGCGCCCTGGTGTTGGCCCAGGCGGAGACGTTGCGGATGTCAGGCTTGCGCGCGCAGGTCGAGATTGTCACCGACCGTTGGGGGATCAACCACATCTACGCCGAGAATGAGCCGGACCTGTTCTTCGCACAAGGTTACGCGGCCGCGCGAGATCGGCTGTTTCAGTTTGAGGTCTGGCGGCGACAGGCCACAGGGACAGTGGCCGAGATGCTGGGCCCGCGCGAGCTCGAACGCGACATCGGGGCTCGGCTCCACCGGTTTCGTGGAGATCTGGCGACGGAGTTGAAGCAGTATCACGACCACGGCGATGTCATCATTCCGGCGTTTGTCCGGGGCATCAACGCCTACATCGACGAGACGGCCGCGAATCCGGCGTTGTTGCCGCTGGAGTTCAGGTTGCTGGACATCACGCCGCAACACTGGACCCCGGAGGTCGTGATCTCTCGACATCAGGGGCTGGTGGGCAATGTCACCTCCGAGATCGATAATGCCCGGGCCGTCGCGCAGCTTGGAGCCGACGCCGTCAAGGAATTGCACTACTACTACGGTGACCCGGACCTGACGATTGACCCCGCCATCGACCCGTCCTTGCTCAGCGACGACATTCTCGATCTCTACCGGGCCCACCGGCGCAGTCTTCGGTTCCAACCAGACGATATTGCGGCGGCCTATCGCGGTGACGCCGAGACGTTCGAACGGCTGGCCGCAGCGATGCCCAGTGAGATCGATCTGGAACAACAGGACTACGACGCCATCGGCAGCAACAACTGGGTGGTCGCGGGCAGTCGCACCATGACCGGGTTTCCGATGATGGCCAATGACCCCCATCGGGCTCAAGGGGCGCCGTCGCTGCGCTACTGGGTGCACCTGGTGGCGCCGGGATGGAACGTGATTGGCGGCGGGGAGCCGGTGCTGCCCGGGGTGTCGATCGGACACAACGAGTATGGGGCCTGGGGGTTGACCATCTTCGGGCAAGACAACGAAGACCTCTACGTCTACGACACGAACCCGGCGAACCCCGACGAATACCGGTATCTGGACCGCTGGGAACCGATGTCGATAGTCGTCGATACCGTGCCGGTGAAGGGCCAGGCGGCCGTCGATGTCACGCTGAAGTACACGCGGCACGGGCCCGTGCTCTACGAAGACACCGTCAACCACAAAGCCTATGCCCTACGCGCCGCCTGGCTGGACTACGGGTCGGCGCCCTATCTGGCCAGTCTTCGCATGGACCAGGCGCGCACCTGGGAAGAGTTTCGAGAGGCCTGTGCCTACAGTCGCATACCGTCCGAGAACATGATTTGGGCTGACCGTGAGAAGAACATCGGCTACCAGGCGGTCGGCATTTCACCGATCCGCCGCACTCACAGCGGATTGGTGCCGGTGCCTGGAGACGGGCGCTACGAGTGGGACGGGTATCTACCGATCAAGGCGCTTCCGAACCTGGTGAATCCGGCGAAAGGGTTCTACGGTACGGCGAACAACTACACCGTGCCGGATGACTATCCGTACTGGGAGGCGCTGCACTATACCTGGGGCGATCAGATGCGGGCCGCCCGGGTCGAGGAACTGCTAGCGGCGGGACAGCACCTAACTGTGTCGGACATGATGCGGTTCCAACACGACGAGTTGACCGTCGCCGGGCGCAACATCGTGCCGTTACTGCGCGAGGTGATGGTCGACGACCCGGCGGTGGCCGCGCTGCGAGACCGACTGCTGGATTGGGACTATGTGTTGGACAAGGACTCGGTCGAGGCCGCGATCTATGCCACGTTTGAGGGTCGCCTGCGTGACAACGTCCACGCCGTCGTGGTGCCGGCCTCGGTGCACGAGTGGATCGAGAGCGTCAACAACAAGCGTTTGATCGATTGGCTGGTGGCGCCGGATGGTCGCTTCGGCGATGCGCCGGTGGCGGGGCGTGACGCGGTGCTGCGGGACAGCCTCGCCGAAGCGCTCGCCAGTCTGACGGAGCGTCTGGGGCCAGACATGGCGAACTGGCAGTATGGGCAAGAGGACTACAAACACGCGCTGATCCGGCACCCGATGACGGCGGCCGTGAGCCCAGACGTGCGGCGCCGAATCGATGTGGGGCCACTGCCGCGCGGTGGCTACAGCGGTACGGTTCACAACACCGGAGGCCGGGACAACCAGACCTCCGGCGCGTCGTTCATGTTCGTGGCGGACACGTCGGACTGGGACAACTCCGTCGGTCTCAATGCGCCGGGACAATCCGGCGACCCGGATAGCCCCCACTACCGAGACTTGTTCGAGCTGTGGGCGCGCGGCAAGTATTTCCCCGTGTTCTACAGCCGTTCCAAGATCGATTCGGTCACCGAGCGGACGACGACGCTCGCCCCGGAGGTGGCCACGGAGGGCGCGGGCGGCCAGCCCTAGCCATGGTGTTGTCGGAACCGGTCGCGGGACGACTGGCGCCGTGACGCATCACAACAGATTGTCAGGTCGCTCGGCCTGCAAGGAGGACACGCAATGAAGATGACCACACGGCGATTGGCGGCGATGGTGATCGCTGCGATGGTGCTGGGCGCAGGAAGCGCGTCGGCCCAACTCAGCGACACCGAGACCTGGGCATCGCACCTGTCGAACACCTATCGCGTGGTGCCGAACGTGACGTACCACAAGGCAAACAATCGTGACAACACGGTGGACTTGTATCTGCCGAGTGGTGTGGACGGGCCGGTGCCGGTGCTCATGTATATCCACGGGGGCGGCTGGCGTGGTGGCTCCAAGGAGAGCAGCGTGCTCCGCCTGCTGCCCTGGCTGGAGAAGGGCTGGGCGGTCGTCAATGTGCAGTACCGGCTGGCGGAAGTCTCGCTGGCGCCGGCGGCCGTCGAGGACTGTCTGTGCGCTCTGCGCTGGGTGATCCAGAACGCGGATACCTACAACATCGACGCGGACCGGATCGTGGTGACCGGCAATTCGGCCGGGGGGCATCTGGCGTTGACGACCGGCATGATCCCCGCGAGCGCTGGGCTTGACCGCGAATGCCCCGGCCCGGAAGAGCTGTCGGTGGCGGCCATCATCAACTGGTATGGCATCACCAATGTGGGCGACCTGCTCGATGGTGAAAATATGAAGACCTACGCCGTTACCTGGATGGGGAGCATGCCCAATCGGCTGGAGATCGCCGCGCGGGTGTCGCCGTTGAGCTACGTGCGCGCCGGGTTGCCGCCTATCCTCTCGATTCATGGTGACGCCGATCCGACCGTCCCCTATCAGCATGGCGTGCGCTTACACGAAGAGTTGGCAAAAGCCGGCGTCGCGAACGAGCTGCATACCGTGCCGGGCGGAGGTCACGGTGGGTTCGATCGCGACGAGACGGTCGCCATTTTCGACACGATCGACCGTTTCTTGACGAAGCACGGCCTCGCCGGGTCATCGCCTCGCAGCACGTCCGGCGAGTAGGCGATCAGGAGGGCTCCTGGGACCGCTGTGCCGTATTGTCGTGGCCAAGGCCGCAGCCGAGCGCGCGTCGAACGGCTTGGGCCTGGTACTGCACGATTAGATGGGGATGAGGGAGTACAGATGACGTTCGACGCATGGAGATGGCCGCGATTCCGAACGGGTCTCGTGGCAACCGCGGTCGTGGGACTGGTCTGCGCGCCCGCGTGGGCCGGCGCCCAAGACCTGGTCGGAGCCGTCGAGGCCTTCTGGGCGGCCGCTCCCGGCGATGACAGCGACGACGCGGTGGAGGCCATTCTGGCGCTGGAGCCGGACATCGAGGCGCTGTGGCCACTGGTCCGTTCCGGGGCTGTCTACGATGCCGATGCGCCGCGGGGACGACACGTGTTGTCTCGTGAGAACGGCGAGGGCGTCGAGTTCCGCTACGAGGTGTTCGTGCCTGAGATTTACGACGCGACCCGACGATACCCGGTGCACGTGTATCTGCACGGTGGGGTGGCGCGTCCGCATCGGGAAGAGGCGCGTTTCTGGCGGAACACGGGCCGGCACGTACGCGACGACGCCATCGTGGTGTTCCCGGAGGCGTGGGACACGACCATGTGGTGGCAGGCGAGTCAGGTCGAGAACTTGGGCGGCATCGTCAACGATCTCAAGCGGCGCTACAACGTGAACGAGAACGCGGTGCACCTGATGGGGGTGTCCGACGGTGCCACCGGGGCGTTCTACCACGCCTTCAAGGCACCGACCCCGTGGGCAACGTTCGTCTCGTTCAACGGGCACCCGGTGGTACTGGCCAATCCATCGACGCTCGCGGATGGCCAGATGTATGTCACGAACCTACGGAACAAACCGATCTTCGCCATCAATGGGGCAAAGGACCGCCTGTACCCAGTCAGTTCCGTCGTGCCGTTCTTCCAGCTGTTCGTCGACGCGGGCGTGTTTTTGCAGTTCACCCCGAAGCCTGAGGGTGAGCACAACATGGACTGGTGGGACGAGGAGAGCCCCAAGGTCGATGCGTTCGTCGTGGCGCAGAACCGACGTCCGCTGCCAGATCAGCTCGTCTGGGAGACCGAGTCGGCCGAGCAGTTCAACCGGGCTCACTGGCTTGTCATCACCGACCTGGGACGTGTCGCTAGTGAAACCGAGTTCGATGACTTCAACGAAATTGTGACGGCGGCCCCCAGCGCGCCGATCGGGTTCAACATGATCGGCGAGCTCGATACCGGTGCGGGGGTCCAGCTCGTGGATATCGTAGCCGGGTCGATGGCGGAGGCCGCCGGGGTGGAGGCCGGCGACGTGCTGGTAGAGATGAACGGCGTGTCGGTCGGGGGCGTGGATGACCTGCGTGCTGCGGTCCAGACGCCGCAGGATGACCCGGGGTTTCCGGTGACGGTGCAGCGGGGCGGCGACCGGCTCTCGTTCAGACTGATGCCGGTCGAGACCGGGGAGGCGCCGCCACCCCGGCAAGCGTTTCCACAGCCCGATGCGTCGGGTCGTGTGCAACTACTGCGCAACGACAACGAGGTCGGCGTCCTGACCCGAGGGGTGCGACGCTACACGCTGCTGCTCTCTCCCGAGCAGTTCGACTTTTCGCGACCGGTACGGGTGACGACCAACGGGGTCGAGTCGTTCGATGGCATGGTCGAGCCGGATCCTGAGACGCTGCTGCGATGGGCCGACCTGGACCGCGACCGTACGATGCTGTTCGGGGCAGCGTTGGACATCAGGGTCCAGGCGCCGTAGGCGATCGAGGGATGTACTGCCTCTGAAGCTGGTCTCGGCGTCAGGCGATGTCAGAAACGTACGCGGAGCCCGCCGCTCAGATGGACGCCGCCGAGATCCATCGGGACGAGCCCACCGTCCTCCGAGGCGAAGTCGACCGACGCGCGCGAAAAACGGACCAGCCCACCGAGCCCAATGTGCCGCGAGAGGAAGAACGCCGCATCGACGCCCACGTGGTAACCAGTCACCGACGCTGAGTGGCGGCGCGTCTCGGCCGAGACGAAGCTGGCGGTGTCGAACGGAAAGCTCTGCGTGAAGTTGATCGTGGTGACCAGATCTTGCTCGACGGAGAAGAATGAGGGTCCGGCGAACAGCGCGACTTGGACGGGACCAGGGACCGGGGCGAACCACCGGACGTTCAGGTGAACGGCTCGCTCCTGCCGCGTCAGGTTCGGCGCGGAGCCGCTGATCGAGCGGTGTTGGTCGAAGAAGAATGGATGCGGAATCCGCGCATCCACGCTCGCGTCGTGCTCCCCGTCAAAGCGCGTGAAGCCGACCCCCAGGGCCAGCCCTTTCCACAATCTGACTCCACCACTGACGTCGATGATCGAACCGCTCGCGACCGCGTGCCCGGCGTTGAGATCACCCTGCTCGACGAATTCGGTGAACACGACGTTGTCCCCGAAGTCGGTCGTCGACACCTGGGTGCCGCCGTTGACGTCGACGAAGACGCGGGCTGGTTGCGCCGTCGCGTCGAAGGGTAAGGCGAACAGCCAGGCCACCACGGCCACGGCGACGCCGATGTGCGGTACACGGTATTGGGTGGGTGACGTGCTCTGTGGTCTCGACATGCGGGGTGTGGTTCGTATGGGTAACGGGGTCAGCACCGAACTTCAGCAACAGATTCTGCCACGGGTTGGACATCTTACGACGGGCAGGCGCGACCTACGCCGTTGACGAAGGCGTGCGTGGCGCCTGACTCCGCCGTCCGTTTCGGGCTGTGCTGGTTCCGTCCGGTGGGCTGATCGTCGGGTTCTACCTTCGACGGGTGGGTTGATCGTGGGGTTCTACTCTCGTCGGGTGGGCAGGGGAGGAGGTACGGCGTCGGTTCGTTTGACCACGACGATGGTGAGGTCGTCCATCATCTTCATGTCACCAGCGTGCTGTTCGACGACGGTGAACAGCGTGCGGGCGAGGTCTGGCGCTGGGGAGCTGCCGTACATGTGTAGCGCGCGTTCGAGGCCGTCCTCGTCGAAGGGATGACCGGCTCGGTTCTCCGCTTCGGTGATGCCGTCGCTGTAGGCCACCAGAAGGTCGCCGGCGTCCAAGCGTGTCTCGGATTGGTCGTAGGCGGATTGGTCGAACATGCCGAGCGCGATGCCGCCGGTTGACAGTTTTTCGATGCCACCGTCCTGGCGGCGCAGCAGTGGCGGGGTCTGGCCGGCATTGACATAGCTCAACTGTCCGTCGCGGAGGTCGATGACGGCCAGGAAGCAGGTAATGAACCGGGCGCCAGGCGCCTGGTCGTAGACGAGTCGATTCAGCCGCGCCGCCAGCACCGGCAGCGGGAGATCGTCTGGCGCGAGGGTTCTGAGCATCGCGAGCAACAGCGCCATGAGGAGCGCGGCGGGGCTGCCTTTTCCAGAGACGTCTCCCAGCACGACGAGCAGTCGGTCGTTCCCGAGTGGCACGATGTCGTACAGGTCGCCACCGACTGTATTCGCGGGACGCGTGCGCCCGGCGATTTCTATGCCACGTCCGATGAAGGTGTCATTGGGGAGCATCGCGAGCTGGATCTCGCGGGCGATTTCCAGGTCGTGCTTCAGGCTCAGGTGGTCGGCGACCTCCAGAAGCACCAGGAGATTCATCAGGACAAAACCGCCAAAAAGCCAGAAGGTGCCGTCGGACCACGCGGGGCCTGGGATACCCACGTTGAGCACGAACGGAACCAGCGGGAGGTAGGTCAGGCCAAAGCCGGAAAAGAGTTTGGCCATCCCGATCAGCGCACACACCATGGCGACGCCGAACAAGGCCCGTCGCGCTGGCGACAGGCGTGAGGTGAACGCGATGAACAGGAGCCGGGACTGCACGAACACGCGCCGGTGCCAGCTGAGTCCACGCAGCGTGGCCGGATCGAAACCGCGGGCGAAGTAGTCGTAGGCGTCGCGCGCGTCCCGGGTGAACAGCCGCTGAAAATCGTCAGCTGTCAGGTCCTTCGTGTAGGTGCCCCAAAACTGGCGGGCTCTGCGGGAGTGGGGCATTACTGAGACTATACGGATCGGCGCCTGATGGGGTTCAGCGACTGGCGCTACGAAAGGAATGTGCTGTGCCGGGTCTTGCGAAAGTCTATACGGCTGCGAACGGCGTCGATGGCCACATGCTCAAGGCGTTGCTCGAGCAGGAGGGCATTCCAGCCATCGTCCGTGGCGACGACGTCGTTCCCCTGCAGGGCGGTACCCTGCTCACGATGGAGGTGCGCCCGTCGGTGTGGGTGTTCGACGACGAGAGACGCGATCGTGCGCAAGCGTTGGCGGACGACTACAGTCGTCGCGCAGAGCCGTCAGGTGCGGTGGGCGGTGCTGACGCGGGCTGGCCCTGCAGCTGTGGTGAGATCGTTGAGACCCAATTCAGCGAATGTTGGAACTGTGGTCGATCGCGAGACGACGCCCCCGGGGGCGAGACTGGATCGTAGCGGACGCCGCGTCGCTCAAGAAAAAGGCCCCGCCGCCCGAGGAGTCGGGCGACGGGGCCGGCTGAGGAGCCTGTGAGCTGATGGCCCGACGTTAGAGAGGGTTGAGGTAGCCCTCGTAGGTGATCTTCTCTCCCGGCAAAATCAGGACGTCGAACTCGAGGGGCACGAAACCTGCCTCTGTAATCTCGATGTGATGCGGCCCCTCTTCCAACCGCAGCTGCTGGAAAATCCCGTCATAGTCGTTGACCAGGCCGACGTAATACCCGTCCACGAAGACCTCACCGAACCGTGGCTGCACTTTCAGGCGCAGACTGCCGGTGTAGTAGTCGTTCCGGGACGACTGGTAGCCATAGGCGTCGTAGCCGTACGACCGTCCGTAGGAGCCGTGCCAGTACGGGTCATACCGGTAGCCAGACCCATACCCGATCCCCACGTTGAACGTGCTGTAGCCGGGGAAGTAGAAGTGGGAGCCGTAGATGTGCTGCCGGCCGTAGTTGTGGCGCCCACGATAGGTCGTATATCGACCTCCACCCCGACGTCCGCCGTTGTTGTAGTTGTTGTTGATGACAATCGGTCTGGACCGGAGCGTCGGGCGGCGCGCGGCATACCCGACGACGTTCCCGTTCCGCGGCGCGCGGTTGCGCGCTCCGGCGACGACGCGCGTGCCGTTGCGGTTCCCGGGACGTACGCCCGACGCGCCGCGTCTGCCAGTCTGGCCACGGTTCCCCACGCCGTTCCCCACCCGTCGGCCGTTCCCGCCGCCGTTGACCACTCCGTTACCCGCACGTCGGCCATTAGGCCCGCGGTTGTCGACGCCATTGCCCGCGCGGCGTCCGTTTGGGCTCCGCCGACCGCCAGCCGTCGCGTTGCCACCACGTGGCGACGTGACACGAGCGCCGTCTCGGGCACGACGATCTCCGGGAGGCGTAGCCGTAGGACCCCGCCGTCCGGTCGTCCGGTTGCCAGCGCCTGCGCGCGGGGTGTCCGCGTTGGTGCGGCCAGTCGTGGCCGCATTGGGTCCTGAGCGCGGGGTGCGGCCGGCATCAGGTGCATCGCGGCGCGGAGCGCGCCGGTTCGCGGTGCGTCCGGCTCGGCCACCGTTCGAGCGACCCTGCGAGCGGGCCGCTGGGGCCCGGCCGGGTGCAGAACGCTGAGGTGCCGCAGCACGGGACGGGCCTTGACGCCGCGGGGCGGTGGCACGAGACCGCGATCCACCCTGAGGGGCACGCTGCCCCTGGGAGGCGCCGGCACTTCGCCGCCGCGCGCGGTTCTGGGCCTCCGCGTCAATCGGCGTGGACCATGCCGTGACGAGGAGGATGCTCGAGAATACAAGGGCAAGACGAATCATAGATGGCTCCTTTCGTCGCAGACAGTCACCTAATAATGCACGTCCCGTGCCAGTCGTGAAACGGCGTAGAACCCTATGGATACCAAGATTTAGG
>CAWWAF010000030.1:0-36301 GCA_963934795.1 uncultured bacterium | reverse complement strand
CGCGGGGGGACGCGCCTTGCGGCGTCGAATCTGATCGATGCAATGGTTGCGGGTAGTGCGAAGCAGCCAGGCCATGAATCCATCGCCTTGGCAACTGTCCAGCTGCCGATAGACCCGCACGAAAACTTCCTGCGCCACGTCCCGCGCATCCTCGAACCGCCCCAGGTAGTGGCACGCGAGCGCGTAGACCCTCCCCTGGCAGCGACGAACCGGCTGTTCCCAGGCGAGGTCGTCTCCCTGGCGGCAGCGTTCCACGATTACAAGCAAGTCGGTCGTCATTTACCGCGTCCGGTCACGCTCCGACCCATGAGGGCGAGGCCGCCCGCGCTGCTGCAGGCCTGAACCAGGTCTGCACCGTGCATTGATCAACGCACCGGACCTCGAAAAGTTCAGGCACCCGCTACAATAGCGCTCATGGCACGTGTGTGGTTGGCGCTCGCGGTCGCTTCGCTATTCGGCGCCTCGGCCGGTGCCAACGACTGGCCGGCGTTCCGCGGGCCGACCGGCCAGGGCCACTCGCCCGAGCGAGGACTCCCCATCGAGTGGAGCGAGACGTCCAATGTGCGATGGAAGATTCCGGTGGACGGACGCGGCTGGTCATCTCCCGTGGTCGCCGACGGCCGGGTCTGGCTGACCACGGCGACCGATGACGGGAACGGGTCGCTGCGGCTGCTCGGCTACGAGACCGACACCGGGCTGGAGATCGTAAACACCGAAGTGTTCCGTGTGGACGAGACCGCGTCCGACAACCCCAAGAACAGTCAAGCGTCTCCTACGCCGATTATCGACACCGACACAAACCGCGTCTATGTGCACTTTGGCGCCGACGGCACGGCGGCGCTCACCACCGGTGGCGACATCGTCTGGGCCACGCGTTTTCCCTACATCACGCAGCACGGCAACGGCGGCTCGCCCGTCCTTCACGACGGCCAGCTGTTCCTCAGCGTGGATGGCTACGACACGGCGTACGTCGTGGCACTCGATGCCGCAACGGGCGACGAACGGTGGCGCGCACCGCGGCGGCAACCGATTTCGCAGGCCTATTCGACGCCGCTCCTGATCACAGTGGGTGACCGCGACCAACTCTTCAGTATCGGTGCGTTCCGCGCAACGGCGTACGACCCGGCATCCGGCGACGAGTTGTGGGAGGTGTCCTACGGCGATGGATTCTCCAACGTGCCCGCGCCTGTGTACGGGCACGGCATGGTCTACATCGCGACCGGGTTCCAGGTGCCGTCCCTGATCGCGGTGCGGGCCGACGGCCAAGGAGACGTCACCAGCACCCACATGGCGTGGACGCTGCGGCGAGGGGCGCCGCTGACCCCGTCGCCGCTCCTGGTCGGGGACGAGCTGTATCTGGTGTCCGACCTGGGTGTTGCCACCTGCGTGGACGCGGTCACCGGCACCATTCATTGGCAGCACCGGCTGGGTGGTAACTTCTCGGCCTCGCCCGTATGGGCCGATGGTCGTATTTACTTCCAGAGCGAGGAGGGGGAGACGAGCGTGGTCGCCCCGGGCATCGAATTCGAGCTCCTCGCGACCAATGCACTCGACGGCTTGACGTTGGCGTCGCCGGCCGTCGCCGACGGGTCATTGTTTATTCGGAGCCACGACCACCTGTATCGCATCGGCGGGCCGTCGTAGCTCGCTCGGAACCTCGCGGAACCCGAGAGAAAGAACACACCCATGACGAGTCGTCTCTCAATGATCGTGCTCGCGACATGCTCGCTCGGGGCCCTCGCGTCGGCCGAACCCGTGACGGTCCTCTACAACGATCAAGTCATTTCGGTGGAGCGCACGCTGGCTGATCCGAACGACCTGTGGGTAGTACCGGCGGACCTTCCGCGAGTGAACGGCTTCGAACTCAAACCAGAGGGCGCCTGTCTCGCAGAACTCTGCGTCCCGGTCCTCCAGGACCGGGACAGCGAGATGTTCGTGACCCGGTCGAATCAGGCCTGGTTCAACGTCACTGCCCTCGCCCGCCGGCTCGAACAGGCCTACACCGCGGACCATGACCACCGCGTCTGGAGCTTCGGCGAGATTCCAGTGACGCGGACCCAATTTCTCCGCTCGGCGATGGCACCGGACTTCGAATTGCCCAACCGGGAAGGCCAGCTCGTCCGACTGTCGGACTTCCGCGGCAAGAAGGTCCTGCTCGTCACGTGGGCATCCTGGTGAGGGTGCCGCTATGACCTGCCCGGGTGGCAGGAGGTGTACGAGGAACTACAGGATCACAACTTCGAGATTATCGCAGTGGCCGAGGACACGCTGGGAGACGCTGCGGTCAAAGAATGGTACGACGCCGCTGACCCAACCTACACCGCGCTCATCGATACGACCCATCGCATCAGTTCGCTCTACAACTTCGTGAATGTGCCGTCCGCCGCGTGGATTGACGAGGAAGGCCGCGTCGTCCGGATCAACGAGGGCACGTATTCTCAGGTCCTGTCGCTGGGTCAGTCGTCGTTCGGCACAGACGAGTACCGACCGGCCGTCGTCGACTGGGCGATCAACGGGGCTGACAGTGCGTATGTCTGGTCACAGAATCAGGTGGTGGAGAAGATTCGTCGCCGGACGTCCGATGAGGCGTTGGCTGAGCCGACCTTCAAACTGGGGGTCTACTTCTACGAGCGCGACGAAGCGCTGGCTCGGTCCTACTGGGAGCGCGCACAGGCGCTGTCCCCAGATAGCTGGAATTTCCACCGGCAGGATTGGAACCTGACGGAAGGACTGGGCGGGCCGAAGTATCGCGAGAAGCGCGGCAGGCTGGGCGACAAGGACTACTACGCGCCGCTGGAGCTCGCGCCACCGACCACGACATCCGCGCGGTAGGCGAACGGTCCCGCCTCGGGAGGCGCCGCTACGCTATTGCAGGCCGCCGCGGACCGACGTGATGCGCTGGGTGTTGTACCCCAGCCAGTGCATGCGGCCCTCGTACCGGGCGTGCTCGATTTTGACGCAACGGTCCATGACCACCGAGAGGCCTCCTTCCTCCGCGACCCGGCCCCCCTCTTCATTGACGACCCCAAACTGACACCAGAGGGTCTTGGCTCCCACCGCCACCGCCTCCCTGGCGATATCAGGCAGGGCGTCGGACGCGCGAAAGACGGCGACGAGGTCAATCGGCTCGGTCACCTCCGTCAGCGATCCGTAGCTCGGCCCCCCCAGGATGGTTGACTCTCGAGGGTTCACCGGAATGACGCGGTAGCCATGTCGGCTGCAGTAGAAACCGACAAAGTAGCTGGCGCGCAGCTGATTCTTCGACAACCCAACGATGGCGATCGTCTTGGCGGTGTGCAGCACGCGCTGAATCGTCGCCGGATCCTGATAACGGGTCACGTCAAACGGTGAGTTCATGTGGATGACACCTTGGCGAAGCCCTGCTCGAGGTCCCAGATCAGGTCGTCAAGCTCTTCGATACCGACCGACAATCTGATAGTCCCCGGCCGCACCCCGGCGGCGTCAAGCTCGTCGTCACTCAGTTGACGATGGGTTGTACTGGCCGGGTGAATGATCAGGCTCTTGGCGTCGCCGACATTGGCCAGGTGCGACCACAGCGTGACCCCCCGGATAAAATTCTCTCCCGCCTGGCGTCCACCCAGACAGTCGAATGAGAACACGGCGCTGGCGCCGCCCGGCAGATACTTGTCGACCAGCGGGCGATAGCGGCTCGACGACAAGCCGGGGTAGGTCACGTTCGATACCAGGTCGTGCGATTCAAGATACTGGGCAACCGCGGTCGCGTTCTCGACGTGGCGCGCCATCCGCAACGACAAGGTCTCCAGTCCCTGCAAGAACAGAAATGCGTTGAACGGACTCATGGCCGCACCAAGGTCACGCAGCGTCTCGGCCCGGAGCTTCATGAGGAAACCGTGGGAGCCGAATGTGCCATGGAACTGGAGACCGTGATACGCGGGGGACGGATCGGCAACGACCGGAAAACGGCCGTTGGACCAGTTGAATTCACCAGACTCGACGACAACCCCGCCGATGCTCGTGCCGTGGCCGCCGATGAACTTCGTCGCTGAGTGCAGCACGATGTCGGCCCCCCACTCCATCGGTCGGCACAGGAACGGCGTCGCGAAGGTGTTGTCCACCAGCAGCGGCAGGTCGTGTGCGTGCGCGATGGCGGCGACGGTCTCGATGTCCAGGACGTTGCCACCCGGGTTTCCGATCGTCTCGCCAAAGAACGCCTTGGTGTTCTCCCGTACGGCGGCGGTCCAGGCGTCCGGATCGTCGGGGTCGACCCAGGTCAGCTCGACGGACATCTTACCTAGCAGGTGCTTGAGCTGATTGACGGTGCCGCCGTAGAGCGCTGATGACGAGACCACGTGGTCCCCGGGTGACAGCAGGGTGAACAAGGCGGCAGCCTGTGCGGCGATCCCGCTGGCGAAGGCCACGGCACCGCACCCGCCTTCCAGGTTCGCGACCCGCTCCTCGAATACCGCCACGGTCGGATTCATGATCCGGGAGTAGGTGTTCCCGTACTCCTGGAGGTTGAAATAGGCAGCGGCCGATTCCGGATCCTCGAAGACGTAGCTGGTCGTTTGGAAAATCGGAACCGCTCGAGCACCGGTGTTGGGGTCAGGACGCTGACCCGCGTGCAGTTGTCGAGTTTCGAACCCGAACCGGCGAGACTCTTCCATGAATGTGGGCCTCCTGCCCGTGGTGTCCTATTTCCCTATCTGTCGAGGAACGCCTGAATCAACGGTGTCTGGCGTGCCTCTTCCAGAAGAAAACAGTCGTGCCCATAGGGCGCATCGATGACGTGGAACTCGACATCCTTCCCGACGCCGCGCAACGCGGCCGTCAGTTCCTCAAAATCCTGAGGAGGATAGAGCCAATCCGAACTGAACGCGATCAACAGCGTTCGAGCCGACACGTCGCGGACGGCGCGCGCGAGTTGGCCCTCCCCATACTGTCGGGCCAAATCGAAATAGGTGAGTGCTCGCGACGTGTAGAGGTACGTGTTCGCGTCAAAGCGCTCCACAAACGTGTCGGCCTGATGTCGGAGGTAGCTCTCGACCTCAAACTCGGGGGTCGTGAGGTCGTAGCCGATGTCCTCTGCGTCCTGCAGCCGCCGGCCGAACTTGTCCCTGACTGAGGTCGCCGACAGGTAGGTAATGTGCCCCACCATACGGGCCACCCCCATCCCCGCCGTCGGCGCACGCCCCGTGCCGTAGTAGTCCCCTCCCTGCCAATCGGGATCCGCCGTAATCGCGGCGCGCGCGATCGCGTTCCACGCAATCCCCTGCGGATGCAGAGCAGGGGTACTGGCAATCGGGATGACGGTCTCGACGAAATCGGCGTGCTGGACGGCCCACTCGAGCGCCTGCATCCCACCCAACGAGCCGCCGGCCACGGCCAGCAGCCTCGTGATACCGAGCTCCTCCAGCAGCGCCCGCTGCGCCCGCACCATGTCCGCAACGGTGATGACCGGAAAATCAGACCCATAGGGACGGCCGGAGGCGGGATTGGGGGACGAGGGTCCAGTCGTTCCCGCGCAGCCGCCGAGCAGGTTCGAGCTGACGATGTAGAACCGATCAGTGTCGAACGCTTTGCCTGCCCCGATCATGCCGTCCCACCACCCGAGGCCACGACCGCGTTCAGCGTCTCGTTCTTCCGCGCGAAATCCGTCTCGGGTCCTCGCCGTACTCGGGGTCTCGGTGTATCCGGCCGCATGCGCGTCACCGCTCAATGCGTGGCACACGAGAATCACGTTGTCGCAAGCGGGCGACAGTCTGCCGTATGTCTCGTACGCCACTCGGACGTGCGGCAGCACACGGCCAGAATCGAGCGCAAGCGGTCTCGGTAGCTCGACAAACTGGGGCCGGACAGCACCGAGAGGGTGTGCGGCGATGTCAGGAGGCGACGCGGTCATCGGTAAATCATATCGCTGTGGCGGCCGTTCATCCCGATGTATGCTATTTGGTCGCGGGCCCCCGGGTCCCGGTGACGAAATAAAGCAACCGGTATCTTCCGAAGGAGAGAATCATGGGCGAGTCTACCGTCAACAATGGAGTCAACGTCGAAGCACTGCTGGCCGCGCGGGCGGCGCTGACTGACGCGCCCGAAGCCGCCAAGTTCAAGTGGAGGGCCTCGTGCACCTGGCGGAACGGCACGCACAGCACGTCGTCCGTCGCAGGCTTCCATGGCCTGGGGGCCGAGCAGAACCGCAAGACTGAGTTCTCGTTCGACGCCGATCATCCCGAAGTGTTCGCCTCGGAGGACCTCGGCGCGACGCCGATCGAGTATGTGCTCGTTGGTCTCGCCAGTTGTCTGACCGCGGGTGTGGCGGCAGTGGCGCAGCACCGGGGCATTCAGCTCAAGTCGGTCGAGGCCAAGCTCGAGGGAGACATGGACATCCAGGGCATCCTCGGCATCGACAGCGACGTGCGCAACGGTTACAACGACATCAAGGTCAGCTTCGACATCGATGCGGACGCGACGCCGGAGGAAATCGAGGCGATCGTCGCACAGTCACAAAAGCGCTCGGCGGTGTACGACGCCGTGACCAACCCCACGAACGTTGCCGTTCAGGTGAACAGCACCAACAGCGCCGGCTAGTCGGACGGGAGGCGCGTCATCGAACAAGTCACCACCGTCGTCATCGGGGCCGGCCACGCAGGGCTTGCGGTCAGCCGATGCCTGGCCGAACGGGCGATTGACCACGTCGTGTTGGAGCGCGGGGAGATTGCCAATTCCTGGCGCCACGAGCGCTGGAACTCGCTGCGACTCCTGACGCCGAACTGGCAGACCCGACTGCCGGGCCAGCAATACGACGGCACCGATCCGAACGGCTTCATGACGGCGGGCGAGGTGGCCGAGTTCATCTCCGCGTTCGCGGCCGCGGCCGAGGCACCGGTGCGGACCAACACCACGGTCACCACCGTTCGGCAGACCGACGACGGTTATCACGTCGCCACCGACAAGGGCGATCTGGGCTGCCGGAGCGTCGTCCTGGCGAGCGGCGCATGCAACCTCCCCAACGTGCCACCCCTTCGTCAGGCGGTACCAACATCCATCGCCTGCCTCACGACGATGGAATACCGCGAGCCCAGTCAGCTCGCAAATGGCGGGGTCCTGGTCGTCGGCGCCTCGGCGACCGGCGTGCAACTGGCCGACGAAATTCGGCGGTCCGGTCGAGCCGTCACGCTCTCGGTCGGCGAGCACGTGCGGTTACCGAGGACCTATCGAGGCCGCGACATCCTCTGGTGGATGGACGCCTCGGGAGTCTGGGACGAGCGCTACGACGAGATCGACGACCTCACGCGCGCCCGAGGGCTGCCATCCCCGCAGTTGGTGGGCACACCCGAACGCGCCACCCTCGACCTGAACGCGCTGGCCGACTCCGGTGTGGAGCTGGTGGGCCGCTGGTCTGCGATTCGGGACGACCATGCGCTCTTCTCGGGAGGACTGCGCAACCAATTTGCGCTGGCCGACCTCAAGATGAACCGACTCCTCAAGACCTTTGACGAGTGGGCTCGCGACCACGGTGGAGATGCCGAGACCGGCCCCCCAGAGCGGTTTGAGGCGACCCGCGTTCCGGAGTCGTCTCGACTCCGACTCGACCTGACCAGCGGCGAGCTCAGCACCATCGTGTGGGCCACCGGATTCCGCCCCGACTACAGCTGGCTCGATGTCCCGGTGCTCGATCGCAAGGGGTACTTGCGCCACGATGGCGGAGTGGTCGACGCTCCGGGACTCTACGCGATCGGCCTCCCGGTGCTCCGACGCCGAAAGTCCACCTTCATTCACGGCGCCGAGGACGACGCGCGCGACGTGATCGACCACCTCGCCGGCTACCTCGCCCGCTAGATACCGCCGCTACCGGTCTTTCGTTGCTCGGAAGTTGATGCCTTTGGTCCCGAAACTTGCGGCCGAGGACGCTTGCGGCGCCCCGTCGAACACCTCGGCGCGCCACGTAATCTGAAAGTCTTTGAAGCCGGCGGCGGCGAGCTCTGCTTCCAGCAGAGCGCCGGCGATTCAACCGGTCCAGAGATCGATCTGTTGTTTCGCCGCCTCTGGCACTGGTTTGTCGATGGCGATGTCGCCGATCTGCAACCGACCACCTGGTTTGAGCACTCGGGCCATCTCGCCGAGGACTGTGGCCTTGTCCGGTGTCAGGTTGAGCACGCCGTTCGAGATGACGACGTCGGCCCACCCATCGGCGACCGGAAGCGTTTCCATGTAGCCCTCGCGGAACTCAACCGAAGGCGTACCCATCTCATTCGCGGCACGTTTGGCCCGGTCGAGCATCGCTGGCGTCATGTCAACGCCGACCACCTGACCGTCCGCGCCCACCATACGGGCGGCGATCAGACTATCGATCCCGGCGCCGCATCCCACGTCGACGACCCGCTCGCCCGCCCCGAGCACTCCCAGACTGAATGGGTTCCCGGTCCCGGCGAACGACGCCACGGCCGTCTCGGGAATACCCTCCAGCCAGTCCGGCTGATAGCCGACGATGCGCGTCAGCGCCCGACCAGTGTGGAAGTGGAAACCTCCATCCGGATTCTTGGCGACTGCCGCATATTCGTCCCGAATCGCATCTCTGAGCACCGACACGTCTACGTCGATGGGTGCCGGAACGTGCTGGTCCTGTACCACGATGACTGCCTCCATAAGGAAGGAGCGAGATGCGCCCACCAGGGCCCCCTACTAGAGCACCGCTGTCCGGTAGATCCACCACGCAACACCGTGCGGCCGCAGGCACACAGCGCAGCGGACAGCGCGTGCCACGGGGGCGCCGCTCAGGCGCCCGGCGCGCTGCCCAACGCGCGGAGTGCGGCAATCCGGCGCAAGACCGGCGGGTGAGAGTGGTGCAGAAACACCTGTAACGGATGTGGAGTGAGATTCGACAGGCTGTCGGCCGACAGCTTCGTGAGTGCGGTCACCATCGGCTCCACCGTGCCGGTCGTCTCGGCCGCAAACGCGTCCGCCTCGAACTCATGCTTGCGCGAGAACAGGTTGACCCCGATCGACAGGACGAGATCTATCGGGGTGAACAGCAGCCCGAAGAAGACCATGCCGGCATACACGGAGGGTTCTGACACCGCGAACGCGCGGAACAGGCCGGGCTGCTCAAGAAACCGTGAGAGGAGCCAGAAGAGCGCCCCGGTATGTGCCACCCCCAGAGCCAGCCCCTTGAGCATGTGCCCACGTCTATAGTGCCCCACCTCGTGCGCCACCACCGCCACCAGTTCGGGGGTCGTGTGGCGTGCGATCAACGTGTCGAACAGTCCGATCCGCTTGCGGCTGCCGAACCCCGTGAAGAACGCATTGGCTTTGGCGGACCGACGGGACCCGTCAACGACGAAGATGTCGTCCAGTGGAAAATGGGTCGACCGCGCGTAGTCCACCAGCGCCTCCTTCAGTTCGGTCTTCTCCAGCGGACTGAACGTGTTGAAGAGCGGCATGATCCACGTGGGCGCCAGGAATTGTGCCGCCACGGTGAACGCGGTGGTCACGGCCCAGCACCAGATCCAGGCGACCGATCCGGTGGAGTCGAAAAGAAAGAGCAACAGTGCCAGCAGTGCCCCACCGAGGACCGCCCCGAGTGCCAATCCCTTCACCAGGTCTAGCGCGAAGGTGCGTGGGGTGGTGCGGTTGAATCTGAACCGTTCCTCGATGACGAACGTCGCATAGAGACGGAAGGGCAACCCGAGCACCGTCGAGCTGACCAGCAGCGCGCCCACGAAGAGTAGCCCGGTCGGGACCGGGCCGAAACCGAACGCTCGGCAACTGGCATCCAACCATCCGAATCCGCCGAACCGCCAAAACGCGAGCAACGTGGCGAGACTGACCAGGCCCTGCACGAGCCCGAACCAGCTCTGCGTGCGTGTGTAGGCCTGGGACCGTGCGTACGCATCGTCGTCGTACGTTGAACGAAACTCGTCCGGCACCGTGGGGCTCATCGCACGCACGTTGAGCACGCTCGTCACGACAGACAAGACGAATTCGCCAACTAGCGCGACCAGGACGATCCAGGCGTAGACATTCATAGGGGGGCCGGTGACACCACGCGAGGGCGATTATACTGAGCCGCTTCGCTTCCTGGCGACGACGAGACCCTGCGACGGCTGAACGGCGGACGCCCCTCGCGGGGCGCTCGCGCCGTTGTCCCCCGCAGGCGAGGGCCACCATTCGACACCTATCTCGGGGTAGAATCAACTGTTTGCCGGCCGATCCTGGCTGCCCCGCTGTTCCCGTCACGGTTCCGACTCATGTCCGATTTTTACTACCAGCCCCTGTTTGAACGGGGCCCCGACGACACGCCCTATCGCAAGCTGACCTCCGAGGGCGTTTCCACCGTCACGGTCGACGGCCGCGAACTGCTCAAGGTTGAGCCAGAGGCGCTACGTCTTCTGGCGCAGACCGCCTTCGACGACATTTCGCACCTGTTGCGGCCCGCTCACCTCGTGCAGTTGCGCTCGATTCTCGACGACTCGGAGGCGTCTGAGAACGACCGGTTCGTGGCGCTCGAATTGCTGAGGAACGCCAACATCGCATCCGGACGGGTGCTGCCGGGATGCCAGGACACCGGCACCGCCATCGTCATGGGTCACAAGGGCGAGAGCGTCTTCACCGGGACCAACGACGCGGAGGCGCTCTCCCGCGGCATCTACGACGCGTACGATCAGCGCAATCTGCGCTACTCGCAGATGGCACCGCTCGACATGTTCACCGAGAAGAACACTGGGTCGAACCTGCCAGCCCAGATTGAGATCTACGCGGAGCCGAGTGACGAGTATGAGCTGATGTTCATCGCCAAGGGCGGCGGCTCGGCCAACAAATCGTTTCTCTATCAGGAAACCAAAGCACTACTGAACCCCGCGTCGCTGCTCGCGTTCGCCGAGGAGAAGCTGCGGTCCATCGGCACCGCCGCCTGCCCGCCCTACCATCTGGCGTTGGTCATTGGCGGTCCCTCAGCCGAATTCACCATGAAGACGGTGAAGCTGGCCAGCACCCACTATCTGGACACGCTCCCCACCAGCGGCAACGAGCACGGACGCGCGTTTCGCGATTTGGACATGGAAGCGCAGATCTTCGAGTTGTGCCGGAACATCGGCATCGGAGCGCAGTTCGGCGGCAAGTACTTCGCCCACGACGTGCGCGTGATCCGCCTGCCGCGACATGGCGCCTCGTGTCCGGTGGGACTGGGCGTCTCGTGCTCTGCCGACAGACAGGCGTTGGCGAAAATTACCCGCGACGGCGTGTTTCTCGAACAACTCGAGGAGAACCCCGCGCAGTATTTGCCGGATGTCACCACCGAGCAGCTCGACGACAACGTGGTACGGATCGACCTAAACCGGCCCATGACAGAGGTTCTCGCCGAGTTGAGCAAGTATCCGGTCGCGACCCGTCTCTCGCTGTCCGGGCCGATGATCGTCGCGCGGGACATTGCGCACGCGAAGTTAAAAGAGCGGATTGATGGGGGCGGCACGCTTCCCCAGTACGTCAAAGACCACATGGTCTACTACGCGGGCCCAGCCAAGAAACCGGAAGGGCTTCCGTCCGGCTCGTTCGGGCCCACCACCGCCGGCCGCATGGACTCGTATGTCGACCTGTTCCAGAGTCACGGCGGCAGCATGGTGATGCTAGCCAAGGGAAACCGGTCACGGCAGGTCACCGAGGCCTGCGACAAGCACGGTGGGTTCTACCTGGGGTCCATCGGCGGGCCCGCCGCCAGGCTGGCCGAGCACAGTATCCGGCACGTCGAGGTGCTCGAGTACCCGGAACTGGGCATGGAAGCGATCTGGAAGATAGAGGTAGAGGACTTTCCCGCCTTCATCATCGTCGATGACAAGGGGAATGATTTCTTCGCGGAGCTCATGCAGACAAAACCGGTGTCGTTCATCCGGTCGTCATAGTGGTCTCATAACGCGGCACGTCCGATACACCTCAGGTGGACCAGCGGGAGGGCGAGGCAGCCCCGCGTAGGACCCGCGTCACCAGCGCCTGGTCGATGTTCACAGTTCGTCAACAAAGCAATACACGTCAACACACGTTATTTGGGGAGAGATACACAATGCGTCTAATACAAGTAGGTATCGGAATCGTGGTGCTGGCACTGAGCGCCAGCGTGGCAACAGCCCAAGATCGTCCATTGAGCCCGCGTGGCCAGGCGTCGACGCAAGTCGGAGGAAGCTACGACTCAGAGGGCGCGTTCTCCGGCGGCAAGTGGGTCGACATCGACTATGGTCGACCGATTCTGCGGGGACGGGCCAACATGTTCGGCACGGGTGCCGACTACGCGACGAAGATTTACGCGGGCGCCCCGATCTGGCGAGTTGGCGCGGATGTCACCACCCGGATCACCACTGAAGCGGACCTCGTCTTCGACGGCAAGACGCTGCCGGCTGGCGAGTACAGCATCTTCGCCGACCTGGCGGACCCGAAGGCGTGGACGCTGGTCTTCTCGACCCTGGCCCCCAAGCACAACTTCCGCGAAGAGACGGAGAACGCGGTATGGGGTGGCTACGGCTACACGGACGACCTCGACGTGCTGCGCGCCACAATGACGGTGTCTGAGCATCCGGTCAGTGCGGACCAGCTCATCGTGACCTTCACCGACATGACCCAGCAGGGTGGCAACTTGACGATCTGGTTCTCCAACCAGATTGCGACCGTCCCGTTCACCGCCCGCTAGGCGGCGAGCGCACCATACGTGTCAGCGGCACGGCCGTGATCCTTGATTGCCGTGCCGCTTCTTTCTTGCCCGGTGGACTCCACGTTCATGTCAAACGACGCCCACGCGCGACCGTCCGGCGATGCGCCGGAACCGCTCTACGACATTGCCACACCGACGCCCACGCACGCCGAGCTCGCGCGCACGCTCGTCTCGCGGATCACGACCGGGACGCTGTGTACCCTGGCGAGCGAGCCTGAGGGCTATCCCTACGGCTCCTTCGTGACGGTGGCGTTCGACGCGGGCAACCCGGTGTTCCTCGTCAGCACCATGGCCGAGCACACGCGCAACCTGCAGGGAGACCCACGAGCGTCGTTGCTGGTGGCCGAGACCGGCTCTGGCGACCCGCTGGCCAATGGCAGAGTGACACTACTCGGGCCCTGTGCACGGGTGGACGGCGATGGCGGCAGCGCCCGCACCGCGTTCCTCGCCACCCATCCCAACGCGGCCTACTACGTTGACTTCGGCGACTTCGCGTTCTGGCGGCTCAGCGTCGAATCAATCCGCTATATCGGTGGGTACGGACGTATGTCCTGGGTAGAGGCCACCGACTGGCATGCCGCAGAGCCGGATCCGCTGGCCGAGTCGGCCGCTGGCATCATTGCGCATATGAATGACGACCATGCCGACGCCGTGCCGCTCTACTGCCGGGCGTTCTCACGGGCGACCGACATCACCGAGGCCAGCATGACCGGCGTCGACCGCTACGGTTTCGAGATGTCAGTGGTGACGAGCGAGGGTCCGCGACCGGTTCGCGTCGCGTTCACGGAGCCGGTCACGACGTCTGAGCAGGTTCGAACCGTCCTCGTGGCGATGTTGAAGACGGCACGCACGGCACTGGGTGCATGAACGCCTGATCCCCTCCCCGTGGCATGGAGAGGGAATCAGTCGCCTAGTGCTACGCGCCCCACGGTGACCGACAGAATCGGGGCGCCCGAGGGGTCCAAGGCTACGGAACCATCAAGTGCGCTTCGGTGGTGCCCGCCGCCATGATGAACGCGCCGCCTGCGTCTCGGTTGTCGGGGAAGCCCGATGCCGCGGTGCCGCCTGGCATCGCGATCGTGGTGTGCACGCCGGCGCTCATCTGATCTGCGCCGTTCATCGATCGAAACCAGGAGCCGTATTCCACGTCCTCCCGGTTGCCGGCGGCAGCAGCGGCAGCCACAAGTGCGCGCTCACTGGCGGCGTCGGTACTCTCCGCACGGAAACGTCGGTTCTGGGCAACGCGGTCAAGATTCGCGAGGCTCGTACACTGCACCGCGAACGCGGGCCGGTCGCGCTGATCAGCCCGGCTGTAGCACACAATTTTATTGGTGCCTTCCTTGATCGTCGTGTACGTGTGATCGCCGGCCCACTTCACCACACTGGCGTCGTCACGGCCCCGTCGCGGTGCCGCAGCCAAAGACTGCTCGATGAGTTCCGCGTTCGATTGTGCGTGGGCACCGGTCGCGAATGCCGCGATGCCAACGACAAGAAGTACGATGCGTTTCATGAAGTTACCTCTATTGAAACCGAGATGGACGTACTGACTCGACCTGAACGAGTCTGCCAATAATACGACGGGTACCCGTCGAAACGCTTACGCAAATGGGCCCAACCGACCAGGTTTCGGTCAGATGCGGTGGCATGGATCACAGCGCGCCGGGACATGGTTCGAGGACCTGGGTCACAATTGCACACATGGTGAGTCCGCTCTGGGTCGACCGGGTGACATGTCTAGCGGCAACCACGCTGCTTGGCGCCGCGGCACTGTCCCTCGGGTGCGCGGGCAGCGCGACGACGGAGCGCGGACCGGACGCCTTGGAGGCGACCGCCGCGAACTATCCGAATGGCCCGATCACCATCATCGCGCCAGCGAACCCAGGCGGTGGATGGGATCAGACGGCCCGACAGATTCAGCAGGTCCTGACGGAGGTTGGCGTGCTGGGCGTTCCCGTCGAAGTGGTGAATCGGGGCGGCGCCGGCGGCACCATCGGGTTGTCCGACCTTGTCACCCGACATCGCAACAATCCCCATACCCTGATGGTCTTCGGACAGGTCATGCTGGGCGCCATCCGCACGAACAACAGCCCGGTATCGATCGTGGACACCGTACCGCTGGCACGACTGCTCAACGAGTATGAAGTCGTGGCGGTGCCGGCCGACGCACCGTACCAGACATTCGAAGAACTGATTGACGACTTCCGACGGAACCCAGAGGGCATCAGTTGGGCTGGTGGATCAGCTGGCGGTATCGACCACGTTCTTGTCGGGCTGCTCGCCTTGGCCGCCGGAATCGACCCGAGCCGAGTGAACTACATTGCCCATGCCGGGGGCGGTGAAGCGGCGGTGGCCGTCATGGGAAGCCATGTCTCGGCCGGGGTGTCCGGCTTTGGCGAGTGGAAGTCCTACGTGGCCACCGGCCGCATGCGTCTCCTGGCCGTGTCGGCGGCCGAACGGATCGACGGTGACGATACGCCAACCATCCGAGAGGGCGGGCTCGACGTGGCGATCGCCAACTGGCGCGGTATCGTCGCCCCACCGGGAATCGATGACGACGCCCGGGAGTGGCTGGTCGCGGCGCTCTCCCGCATGCGCGATTCCGAGGCGTGGCAAGAGATCTTGCGTACCAATGAGTGGGAAGACAGCTTCCTGACCGGCGACGCGCTGGATCGGTTCCTGACCGAGGAGCGCGCGACGGCCGACGAGGTGCTGCGGTCGATCGGCCTGGTCCGATAGGGGCACGCCATGCCTATGTCACCGGACCAGCGGCTGGCCGCCGTCCTCATCGCCGGCGGCGCGGCCTACCTGGTTGGGGCGTTCCAGATCGGCACGCTCGCTGGGCAATACGCAGCGGTGGGCCCTCGGGTATTCCCACTGATCGTCGGAGTCGGCCTTCTCGGAACCGCGGCCTGGATGGCTCTGCCGACCGCCGTACCCACGCAACTTCCACCGGTGCGCTGGCGGGTGGCGGCGGCCAGCGCATTCGTCTTTCTCGCCTACATCGGCGCCCTGCAGGTGGTGGGATATCTGGTGGCGACGACCGCGTTCATCGCGGTCGAGTCCAGACTACTCGGCAGTCGTGCCTGGGCTCGCGATGCGATCGTCAGCCTGGCCATCACGGCGACGGTCTATGGCGTCTTTCGACTCCTTCTCGGACTCAGGTTGCCAGCCGGCCTTCTCGGATAACGTGTCGGCCCTGGCTCAGCTCGGCGACAACCTGGCCCTGGGCTTCAGCGCGGCCCTCGCGCCGCTGAACCTGCTGCTCGGCCTGGCGGGCGTCATCATGGGTACCGCCATCGGCGTCCTGCCAGGCATCGGTCCGGCGCTCACCATTTCTCTCCTGTTGCCGCTGACCTTCGGTATGGACCCGGTCGGTGCGTTCATTCTGTTCGGCGGCATCTACTACGGCGCGATGTACGGCGGGTCGACCACCTCGATTCTCGTGCGCATGCCGGGGGAGGCCTCCAGTGTCATGACGGCGCTTGACGGCCACGCAATGACGCGCCAGGGTCGTGGCGGCGCGGCGCTGGCCACGGCCGCCATCGGGTCCTTCGTTGCCGGCACGTTCGCGACCGTGATGCTCATGCTCATGGCGCCGGCACTGGTTGAGGTCGCGCTGGGGTTTGGCCCGACAGAGTACTTCGCGCTCATGATGCTGGCGCTCACGGCGTTGAGTGGGATGGCCGGACAGGCGCCCGCCAAGGGCGCGTTCGCGACGTTCTTGGGGCTGGCGATCGGAACCATCGGGATCGACATCCAGACGGGGCAGGCTCGCTTCACGTTCGGCGTTCCGGGGCTACTGGGCGGGCTGAACGTGGTCATCGTCACCGTCGGACTCTTCGCGGTGGGCGAAGTGTTCTGGCATGCGGCGCAGCCGCGGACCTCCAGCGAGGAGCCGCCTCAGCTGGGTGGGCCCGTCCGGCTCACCCGGGAGGACTGGCGCCGCTCGATACCCGCCTGGTGCCGGGGGACCGTGATCGGGTTCTTCACCGGCGTTCTGCCGGGTGCGGGCGCCACCGTGGCGAGCTTCCTCTCCTACGCCGCGGAACGACGGGTATCGAGAACGCCCGAGGATTTCGGGCGCGGGGCCATCGAGGGTGTTGCCGGTCCAGAGGCGGCGAACAACGCCAGCGCCGGTGGCAGCTTGGTACCGCTGCTTGCGTTGGGAATTCCCGGCTCCGGCACCACGGCCGTCATGCTGGCCGCGTTTCAGATGTACGGGCTACAGCCCGGGCCGTTGCTGTTCACCCAACAATCGGGACTGATCTGGGGGCTGATTGCCAGCCTGTACGTCTCAAACGTGTTGCTCCTTGTTCTCAACCTGCCACTGATTCGCGTGTGGGTGCGATTGCTGCAGGTACCAAGGTCGTTACTCTTCGCTGCCGTTCTGGTGTTTGCCACCCTGGGGGTCTACTCCCTGAACAACAGTGTGTTCGATGTGGTGGTGGTCTATGTGCTGGGCGTGATGGCCTTCTTCATGCGGCGTCACGGTCTTCCACTGGCGCCGACGGTGCTCGGGGTCGTGCTCGGACCGTTGCTCGAGCAGCACTTTCGCCGGGCCATGGCGATCTCGGGTGGAGATCCAACCGTGTTCTTCACGCGTCCCATCTCGGCCACGATACTCGCGTTCACGGTGGCGGTCTTGGTGGTCCCGGCGATTGTGCGGGCACGGGCCGCCCGACACTAGCGGCGGCGTGAAGCCTCGCGCTCGTCTCACCTGTCGCCGGTGGAATCGGCGGCCGGATCGGCGTTCTCGCTCGTGGACACGCTGAACTTGCGATAGTTGCCGTAGCGCGCGGTGCTGCTGGTTCGGCTCCCTCCGCGCTGCGAATAGCGCTCCCGCATCTCGGTCGGGACCCACAGAGCCACGTCGGGGTTACTCGCAAAGATGACCGAGGCGACCGCCTCCGTCGCCGGCACCTCTCGGCCGAAGGCTGGGTGGTTCAGCGTGATCTCGGTTTCGAAGACCGTGCCCGCCACCGGATCGATGCAGAACCGTCCCTCCGAAGGCAGGCTGATGTTCTGGTAGCCCCGCGTGAGCGTGGGTGTCTCGATCTCCACGTAACGGATGTTCCAGGCTGCTGGGTGGTCGTCACAACCGATCCCGTCATGATCGAACCGAAACCGGCCCGTGTTGGAGGGGAGTAGGTACGACAATGCGTAGGTTGGAATGTTGAAGGTTCGACTGGTGTTTCCCAAATTGTAACGAGAGCTCTCTTCTACGATGCGCCGAGCCCGCGCCACGGCCGTCGTCGTATCGTCGAGAAACAGCGAGGCCAGACGGTCCTGGCGGTCCCGCACCCGTTGGCCATTGACCTCGAACACATCGCGGAAACCGGTCCACGCGGCATCCTCTCCGAGTCGAACCAGCAGGAACTCTGAGCGCAACCGTGTTCGGGTCGGGTTCGTACGACCCCGCCGAAAGTCGGACTGACGATAATCTTCCTCCATGACCACCGTCGACAGGGCTATGACGTACAGCTCGACGTAGGCGGACGCGCGGGCAATCACCTCGTCGACCGTCAGGGACGCCTGCCGCGCCGCGTGCGTCGGCGCGACCAGCACGCCGATCAGCATCAGCATCGCCGGGCCGCGGCGACACCGGCCAAGACGAAGACCCGCGCGCTGAACATCCCGCATGTCGGGCAGTATACGCCTGGGAATACACCGCGAGAGAGGGCCAGGCGTGTCAGGTCCCGTCGTCCAACGGGTAACGACCCGCGGGACCGACCGGACGCGCGTCTACCCGGCGTCGGCGGATGAGGCGGGAACGTCGAGCCCGACCGCGCGCATGATCGCCAAGGCGTTGCTACGCGTCACCGGCCCAGGCTTGAGGCGGTAGTCGAAACGCATCTCGCCTTCGACCAGCGTGTCGTCAAAGTGTACGTTGCACGTCTGTGGCGCCATGTCGTCGGCGAGCTCAGCCAGGGCGAGGTCGTGCGTGGTGACAAGGCCACCGGCTCGAAGCGAGAGCAGTGAGCGGAGCAGGCCACGCGCGCCCTCGGTGCGGTCGTGCGAGTTGGTCCCATGAAACAGCTCGTCGAACAAGAACAGGGTCGGCCCGGTTCGGGCGATAGCCACCACCTGACCCAATCGCAACACTTCGGCGTAGAAACGGGATCGACCCGCCTGCAACGAGTCTTCGATACGAAGCGTCGCGCCCAGCGACGCAGGCGATAATCGCAACTGACGCGCCCGGACCGGCGCGCCCATGAGGGCCATCACGGAACTGACGCCGAGGCTACGCAGCAACGTAGTCTTGCCGGACATATTCGAGCCGCTCACGATTTGGACCTGTGGCTCGGCGCCCAAGCTCACATCGTTGGCGACAGCCTCGCTAGCCGGAATCAGCGGATGAGCCAGGGCCTCCGCGTCATAGATGGGTGGCATCACCGCGTCAACCACGTCGGGGAACGGATCCGCGGGATGCTCGTAGGCGTAGACGCTCAACGCGGACAGCGCTTCGAATTCGCCGATTCCCTCGAGCCATCGTCCGATGTCCGCACCATGGCGCGCCCGCCAGCGCTCGACCGCAAAGGCGAGATGCAGTTGCCAGAACAGGAGCACCGCGATTGGGGTAAACATGATGTTGTGCGCCCAATCGTGCCGCTCGAGCAATCGCTGCAGCTGCCGCACCGCCTCCGGAATCTCTCCGTCGGGCGTGCTGAGTGAGGTGCGGATCACCGACAAGCGCGACGACGTCACCGACTCGGCCCTCACGATTCGGCAGACGGCCCCCAGGATGACCAGTTCTCGAGCGGGCCCGTCGGCAGCGTGGAGCACCCCGTTCACCCGGGCCGCGAACTGACGGATATAGAGCGCGATGGCAAGCAGGGCGACCGTAGGCAATGCGATGGACCCGCCCTGATTCCACGCAAGAAACGTCAACGGGGTCACGACGGTCAGCACCGCCGCGACCACCTGCGGCCAGCGACCAACGAGCGCGGGCGTGGCCGTCGCCCACCGCACGAGCATGCCGGGGTCGACCGCCGCACGCATGTCGGCACCCGCGGCGGCCAACTGCTCACGCATATCAACCCGTGGCCGCAGGTCGCGAACCGCCTCTTGACGGTCCTGCACCGTCTGCCGATCGCCTGGTGTCAACAGCCACGTGGCGAGGGTGGTCTCGCCGGTTCGGGTTTGCGCTGTGTTCAACAGCTGAAACAGGGACCCGGTTCCGAACAGATCGAGATCTTGACTGAATAGATGATCGGGGTCGGCGAACTGGTCGCCGCTCGCGCCCATACCGGACCATCGGTCGTCGAGCCGCGCCAGCCCGTGCTCGTACCACGCGACCGCCCGGTGGACCCGGTCGCGGGCGAACAGCACCCGGTCGTGCGCCACCACCAGTCCGATGAATACGGTTACCGGCGCCGCAAGCCACCAGACCGACACCCATCCGCCGTACACCGCACCCCACGCGAGCACGGCTCCTGACAGAAACGTTGCGAGGCGGGCGTGGCTGATGCGGTCGGCGCGTTGCTCGAACGCAGCCGCGTCGCGTTGTCGTTCGGCACGTAGCCGTTCGTACGTGCCTCGCGGTGTCGATGGTGTGGGCACCGTCTGTTCCTGCCTGGCGATCTGTGGGGGCCGACTCAGTTCAGAAGAGCGAGTTCGCCCGGTCCGATCGCGTCGGCGGGGCCTTGGAAGATTGCGTTGAACAGCAGCTTGAACGTGCTTCGGGTCTGTGTGCGGAAGGCAACTTGGCTCCCGAGCGTCACAACTGATCCCTCGCCGACGGTGAACGCCACGACGTTGGCCTGGTTTCGCAGCAACTCGTCTCCCAGCAGCCAGCCGCTCGCCACCATATCTTCCTCGTCGGGATACCGTGACACGGCGTCGGCCGCGATATCGAAGCTGGGCGTCAGTCGGTAGGCTTGGTCGAAGCGGAAGAAGACCGGCCACCGTTCCGGCATGCCGAACGCAACGGGATGTCTGGGATTGAATTCCTGCTTCAAGAGTGACCCGGGACAATAGAACACCGAGGTTGGCTCCACCACCTGGTCGCGCAGGGCGCTCAACAGTTGTGCCGGACTCTGAAACGCGTCACGGAGCGCCTCGGTTCCGTCACCGCCTCGTCGGCGCGGTGGGGGCGACAGGCGGCGCCCGGACAGCGGCAGTACCGGTTCAATCGGGAGATCCAGCAACACGCGCGCGGCGCCGACGGCACTACCCAACGCCACGAGCGTTCCGCCGTCCCGCACCCAGGCGGCGAGCTTGCGCCATCCGGCATCACCGACGCCAAACGCCCAGCGCCACGAGTCATCGTGCCGCCGTGAATCCAGACCCGAGACGATCCGGCTGCGGGTGGTGCCGGAAGGCAGCACGATCACGTCGTACTTGTCTGAGAGGTCACCGCGGAAGTCGAGCGACGACACTTCGGTATGTCCGAACTCGTATTGTTCGAACAACCACCGCATCCAACCGCCCGGCATGTTGTTGGCGGCGCGCCACAACCCTACCCGCGTCGGGCTGTCCCACCGAAACCCGTCGACGTCGGGCGGCACATCCACTGCCGCGACGACGAGCCCGGTCTCCTGGGCGACGGCCTGGAGAATACGGGTGGCGTCTTCGGTTGGCGGCACGACCCAGGTGCCCGGCGCGTGCTCGCGCCCGTCACTCCTGAAGCCATCCGCCACGCGGGAGAGCGTGACCCCAGCCTGTTGCAGCCTCGCGACCGCGAGAAAACTGGCGTTTGATTCAGGCCCGATCACATACGCCCAACGCGGTGCCGCAGGCATCGAGGTGCGCCGCGGGGCAATCTCGGCAAGCTGCACCAGATCGGCCTGCACGAGGTCCGCCTCCACCGGTTGGTCGATCTGGTCGACGTCGACCCCCATCAGCAAGCCCAGCGTTTGCGCGGTGACGTCGTAGGGGGCGATGGGCGGGCCACCCGGGTAGTATCGGAGATCCGGATACACCTGCGTCTCGAGCATCGTCTTGGCAAACGCACCGGCTGGCTGGGCGAGCTGCACCACCCAGGAGCCGGCGGGATACCGGTGATCCCCCAGGGCGAATGGACTCCGCGCCTGCTCGATATCAACCTCTGCGGTGTGGAGCAGTTCGAGCAGTTCATAGGTCTCGAAGGGGTCGCGCTGGTCAGCGCTGATCACAAAGGCATACGGCGCCTCGTCCCGCGTCACCCAGTCGCGGTGGACCTTGTAGTAGTTCTCCATCCACGAGGTCCGGTTCTTCGAGACCTGTTCCAGGGCGGCGAACACCGCCGTGTACCCGTAGTCGACGATGTCGCCCAGCCGCCAGACGCCCTTGTCATACGGTACCGGGAAGTTCACTCGCGCATTTTGCGGCCCCAGGGGCACGTCGATACCGGCCGGGTTCACGAACGGGTCAGCGAGCCGGGCGCTCGCGATCTCGGTCAAGATACGCGGTTGCCCGTGGTAGAGCATGTATTGCCGGGCCGGGGCCCACAGGTCATATTGCTCGCCATACACCACCCCGCCCTGGCCTTCCGAGACCAGGGCCGAGGCCATCGCCGCGCCGATCTGGGCCTGCCCTTCGAGCAACAGCGGATGGATGTTCGGGTCGTGCGGGTCCTTGTAAGGGGGCACAAAGATGCGGGCGCCGCTGGGTCCCATCTGGTGCATGTCGTGGGTCACCTGCGGCTTCAGTTCGCGGTGAATATCCAGCGCCAGGCGTGTTTCGGCCTGGGTAAACATGAACCAATCGCGGTTGTCGTCGTGACCCGTGTAGTGGTGATACAGGTCCGGGTAGGTGCGGCTATACCCCGTGTCCTTCGTGTCGTACCAGTGGTCAATAACGAGCACCTGACCGTCTGGATTTTGCGACGGCACGACCAGCAACACGACGTTGTCGAGCATCTCGGCAATCTCGGGAGACGCGTCGGTGGCAAAACGGTGCGCAATCTTGATGAGCGTCTGGGTGTTGCCGACCTCGGTCGAGTGAATCGTCGCGTAGAGAAAATAGAACGGCACCCCTTCCTGGGCCAGGGCCAGGGCGTCGGCCTCCGACAGGCCGCGAGGATCGTTCAAACGATGGTTAATCTCGACCAACCGGTCCATCCGCGCGAGGTTGGCGGGCGAGCTGATCGTCGCAAGGACGTAGGGGTTACCAAGCGTGGTCGTCCCCCGACGTTCGTACTCGATACGGTCTGACTGGTTCGCCAGCAACTGGAAATAGTCGAGAATCCGCGGGTACCGCGCCATCTCGCCGTCGGTCCCGATGTCGAAACCGAAGAATTCCGTCGGGTGAGGAATCTCCTGTCCGGCAGCAGGTGTCGCGAGGCTCAACCACGCGCACAGCACCGCGACACGAGCGAGGGTCGAGCGCATGGCATGGGTATCGTGATCACGCAAACGTCTGTTCTCCCGGTGTGTGCACGCGCTAGCGGCGGCGCGCTGGTCACCCGCGATGTCGTACCCGCGTGTAGACCCGCAGAATACCATCAGCGCAGGAACTGCCGGAGGAACAGGACGAAGGTATGGACGTCAGCAAACGTCGATGCCAACCCGAGTGACACGCGGACGGCACCCGGACTCTCACCGCCATCGAGACAGTGCCCGAAATCATCTTTGGTCATCCGAGCGCCGCTGGCCGCCAGACAGCGGTCGAGTTCACCCGGCGACAACCCCAGCGCCACCTCCCCTGCGCCCGGATTGCAGAAACAACCGGTGCGAAGTGCAATGCCGGATTCGGCCGCGCTGGTCTCCAGCGCCGTGTGGCTCAAGACGGACCCGGCCGCGTCATGCATGCTGAAGGCGATCGTGGCTCCGCGACGCTCGGTCGTCAGCGGGCCAAAGACCGTGACGAGCGGTGTGCCATCCCCGTGCCGCAATGATGCCAGGGTGTCCAGCAACCACCCGGTCAGGCACCGCACCCGTTCGTGGATCAGATCCAACCCGACGGTTTCGAGGAAGCTCAGACCCGCGTCCACGGCGGGAATATTGGAGTAGTCCAACGTGCCGTCCTCAAAGGCCGCGGCTCCGTCAGCCAGGAAATGCCGATCGCCCTGCACGGACGCCACCGTGATGGTGCCGCCAGAGAACCAGGGGCGGTGCAATTTCTCGAGCGCCTCCCGTTTGGCGATCAGGCAACCAACGCCCGTGGGGTGCCCGAACATTTTATAGAACGACAACGCAACATAGTCCGGATGCACGCGGCTCAGGTCGAGCCGGTTCGTCGGGACAAATGCGGCCGCGTCCAACAACACATCCCATCCGCGAGCCTGTGCCAACGCGATCCACTCAAGCGGGTGCTGCACGCCGGAAAAGTTCGACTGGGCGGGGTAGGCAAACAGGTGGTGTCCACAGGCGGTGTCCCGGTCAGGTAACTCGTCGAGCAGGCGCTCGATTCGGGCCCCGTCCACGCGCAGATCAGGTGGCGTCACCGGAACATAGGTCGTCCGAGCACCATGGGCACGGTCGAACTCCCGGATACCGTTCACCGAGTTGTGGTTATCAAAGGTCAGCAGCAACTGGTCGCCGGGCTCGAACGGATAGGCCTCACCGACAAGCTTGAGCGCGTGACTGGCGTTGGCGGTGAAGACCACCGCGTATTCATCCGGCGAGGCGTTAAAGAAGGTCAGGATGTGGGCCCGACACCGCTCAATCAGCGAACCGGACAGCGCCGACGCCGGGTTCACCGAGTGGGGATTCCCCAAGATGTGCGTCGTCAGGAACGCCGCATGATCGGAAATGAGCGACGCCGGATACAGGCCGCCCCCGGTGTAGTCGAGATAGACGAGCTGCTGGTCCTCCAGGCGCTGAAACTCTGTGGCGCGGACCTCGTCGATGGCGGCAGTCGTCGTGTAGGTGGGGTAGGCCTCGAGAAACGCATCGTAGGCGTCGCGCTCGGGCGCTGGGTCGGGCGGCGTCGGGGACTGCGACGAGATGGACATCGTCCGGCCAGCCTATCACCCGTTTGATTCAGCTTCAGGCTCGACCTATGCTGGACCATATGGGGACAGTCGAGATCGGCGGTCGCGCGCACACACGGCGCACGGCACAACACACGATGACATGGGCGCTGGCGGCCCTGTGTGGCGCGCTTGGTACCGTGACGCCGGCACAGGCCCAGGAGCCGAGCAGGATGGAGCGCCACCGGGTGCCGGCCGACTTCATGAGCTTCCAGGGCGCGCCGTGGCTTGAGCGAGACGAGCGGGTAGAGGAAGAGCAGCCGGACGCGGTGCTTGACGCCATGGCCCTTGAGCCGGGCGATGTCGTTGCCGACATCGGCTGCGGCTCGGGGTACTACGCGCGTCGAATGGCGGGGCGGGTTGGCGACACGGGCCGCGTGTACTGCGTCGATATCCAGCCGGAGATGCTGGAGATCATGGCCGAGCACGCCGCGCGCGAAGGAGTCACCGACATCGTCCCGGTACTCAGCGAGCCAGATGATCCGAAGCTGCCAGAAGGCGAGGTCGACTGGCTCATCCTGGCGGACGTGTATCACGAGATGTCTGACTTCGAAGCGATGCTGGCCGGCATGCGCCGTTCACTGGCGCCCGGCGGGCAAGTGGCCTTGCTGGAGTACCGCGTCGAAGATGGGACGGGCGACCACCTGAAGGCAGATCACGCCATGTCGGCGCGCCAGGTGCTGTCCGAGTGGCTGCCGGCCGGATTCGCGTTGGTCGATCTGCTGGAGTTCTTGCCGGGTCAACATCTCTTCATCTTGAAGGTGGCGGGCGACAGCACCGTTGCGGGCGCTCCCATCATCGACGTGGAGTTGCTCGACGCGGTGGAGCGCGGACTGGTCGAGGCCAGCGCGGTGGGCGACGGGGAAACCGGCGTCACCGTGCGTGTACGCAACCTGACCAGCGACCGACTGCTCGTGACGATGCCGGCGGGCATGTCGTTTCACGGAGCCGAGAGGGACGGGGACACACGTGACATGGTGTCACGTCGGGACGCGGTCATTCGTCTGTTCGATGGGGCTCCCCACGATTGGGCCGTGCGGTCCGTCGGACGCCAGCAGACCCGCCGGGCCCCCGGCCGCGAGGACCAGCTGAGCATGGCGGCGCCATCGAGTGTGCCGGCGCTGGATGCGTTGATGCACCAGATGCAGGCAGGCACCTACACGGTCGCCGATTCGCCGGCCCTGTACATCCCGCGGCTCCACGCGGTAGAGCAGGCAGCGGTCTGGGTCGCGCACGAGGACGCCACATACGATCAGCTTTTTGCGGCGGTGGACCAGCAGCGGATGCCGGGCCAATATGCGCTGGCCTTCGCCCTCGTCTACTGTGATCGCGCCGGAATAGACATCACCGGCACACAGATGTGGCGCGATCGGGAGCGGATCTTCGGTAGCCTTCGTGACCCCGGACTCACCGCCTGGTACCAGATGAAGACGACCGGCCAGATTCAACGGTGACGCTTCAGCGCGCCACAGGAGGCGCCACCGCGACGCGTGGGGACGCTGCTCCGCCGGCGCTCACCGGGCCGGGGCCAAACTTCCGACGGTAGTAGCGAGTGCTCAGCACGATGACCTGGGTGGCCAGCGAGCCGAATGCACTCAGGGAGATCAGCCCGACCAGTCGAAGAAATATCCGGCGCGAGAGAACACATGAGGGCGGATGGGTCGCCACTGGCACATGCAGACAGACACGCGGCTTCGTAGAATGGCCGGCCGGGCGGGACGCGCGGGCTGGTCTCGACCGTGGATCTGGCTGTTCATCCTATTGCCCCTCGTCGTGGTCACCGCGTCGAGCCAAGAACCACGTCCCGTCACCCCCTGGGTCGAGACCAGCGCGCCCGGCGCGTTCGAGCCGTCACCGCGCAACGTCTCCGAGCGATGGGACGTCACCTACCGCGTCGATGCGACCATCCGGCTGCCTTTGTTCTTCGCCAGGATCCCGATCGTGTCTCGGGAGCGGGTCGGCGTGACGAGCTTCACCGCGCGTGACTTCACCACTGACCGCCGCACCGGACTTCGAGCCTACGAGTTCTATGCCGCGTCATTTCCTGAGCGGGCCCGAGGGCTGAACCGACTCGGCTTCCTGCGGGAGGCGCTGACGGTCACTCGCGGCCGCGTGAGCGAGACGGCCCAGTTCGGGGTCATCTCGTCAGAGCGCGAAGACACGATGGCCAAAGCAGATCAGGTGCTCGACAACGACGCCGAACTGCTGCCCTACTCCGTCATCGACAGCCGGATCCGACCCAGAACGGCCGATAGTCGCGTCGTACACCTCGCGTTGGCGGGCAGCTGGGATAGCGCCACGAGCTTGCACAACGACGTGCGCCCCATGTGGGACGGCGAGGACCCGTCCGAGACCCGGCATCTGGAGAATCCGGGCGAGGGTGGGTATGACGCCCCGCTAGCCTTCCTGGGCGGACTCCAGCAGAGTCTTCAGGATGTGGCTGACGCCGTCGCGGCCGGCGAGGACCCGCGACGTACGCGCCGGCATCGACCGTATGTGCACAACGGTCGTCTGTTCCGGTTCGAGGTCCGCAGCGTTGAGCGCGACCGCGATCGAGCTGAGGAGTATGCCGAGACGGGATGGCTTGCGGACCCGACCGCACTCCGACGCATCGAGTACCGGCTGCGCGACGCACAAGGCAAGGACATTGACCGGTTCAAGCTCTGGGTCGAGCTGAGACCACGTCGCCCCGGAAATCCGTTCCCGCCGCCCCATCTTCCCGTGGCGTACGAGTACGAACCCGGCGCCTACCTGCGGCTGCGTGCCGTGCGGGTGGCCAATCCGGGGGACGGGAGTCGACCGTAGTTCGGAGGGCCGGCATCGAGACTGCGGGTTATCGAAGCGACGCGACCACCGTGCGCATCTCGCCATCACGCGAAACAGCGATGTCCACCTCGTCTCCGGACTGATACCGGTCCAGCACGCGCCTGAGATCACGGTAGTTCTGTACCGCTTCGCCGTCGATCGTCGTGATGATGTCTCCCAACAGACTGGCCCTCGGGTTGGTACCCCGGAGCCCTGCCTCCGCGGCTCCGTAGCCTGGGATGACCTGATTGAGCACCACCCCAGGCACACCAACTCGTTGCGACAAGATCTGATTGTCGCGGCTGCTGAACCACGTGATCCCGAGCCGCGCTGGCGTGTACTCGCCGGTCGCGATCAGCTGCGGGACCACACGCCGCACGATGTTGATCGGGACGGCAAAGCCAAGCCCGGCGGACGTGCCGGACGGGCTCAGGATCTGAGAATTGACCCCGATGACCCGCCCCTGGCTATCGAGGAGCGGCCCACCCGAGTTCCCGGGGTTGATCGCGGCGTCGATCTGTATGACGTCCTCGATCAGGTCGCCCGTCAGTCCCTCGATCTGCCGGTTGAGCGCCGAGATGATGCCCGTTGTCAGAGTCGCGCTCAACCCGAAGGGGTTACCGATCGCGAAGACATTCTGGCCGACGCGGAGTCGGTCACTGTCACCGACGGTCACGCGCTTCAACGTGTCCCGGGGGGCGTCGATTCGCAACACCGCCAGATCGTGCCGGCGTGAGCCACCCACCCAGGTCGCCAGATACGGTGTCTGGTCGAACATGACCACCCGGGCCTGGTCCGCACCCCGAATCACGTGGTAGTTGGTGACAATGTGTCCCTCGTCGTCCCAGACAAAGCCGGTGCCCGAGCCGCCTGGCACAACTTCGCCGCGACCGAACACGTCCGTACGTCGCGTGAGCGTGCTGATGTAGACGACGGAGGGACCGGTGTTCTCGAAGAGATCGACGACCGCCTGCTCATCCGAGCGAAGGTCGGCATACGCCTCGGGGACTGACGATTCCTGGACGTCCGCGACGGCACGGGTGGGAACCGAAGGCGGGTCAAGGAGGGCGGTCTCGGCCGGCGCCATCTCGACCGTACAGGCGGCGGCGGCGAGCGCGAGCCCGATCCCCACGAGTGCATGTCCCCGCGCTGTACGAGGCACGGAAGAATCACACGTGGTAACTGTCGGCATGTCAGTTGTCCTTAGAACTTGGCGGGCATGAGATCGCACGCATCAGACGATCCCAGAATACCCCAACTGCTTTTGCACACGCACGGTCACCGCACATCCGAGCCGCGGCTCTATAATTCCGAGTGCTCATGCGCCGCGACCGCCCCATGCCATCACTCCTGCTTGCCCTACTCGTCGCCACCGGCTGCACCGCGCCACCAGCAGACGAGAGCGCCCAGCCCCAGGCGTCAGTATCAGCGAGGGAGGCCCCCCCGCCGTCGGTGCGGCCCACGAATCCAGACTCGGTCGAACCTCGCGACCCGTCGCGCACCTGGGTGGTCTTGCTCGGGACCGGCACCCCGGGATCAGAGCCCGACCGCTCGGGCCCGTCGACAGCCATCGTGACTGGCGGCAACGCGTATCTCATCGACGCCGGGCCGGGTGTGGTGCGGCAGGCAGCGGCGGGCGCGATTGTCAGCGGGCTGACCGCACTGTATCCGGCAAATTTGCGTGTCGCATTCTTCACGCACCTCCACTCGGATCACACGCTTGGCTATCCGGATCTCATCCTCTCGCCATGGGTGCTGGGACGGTCGGAACCACTACGTGTGTATGGTCCCCCGGGCCTCGACGCCATGACGACAGCGCTGCTCCAGGCCTATCAGGAAGATATCCGCGCCCGGGTGGAGGGTCCAGAACAGCTGCGTCGGGATCAGCTCGAGGTACAGACGCACGAGGTCGGGCCGGGGTTGTTCTTTGACGACGGCGTCCTACAGGTGGAGGCGTTCGCCGTGCCGCACGGTACGTGGGAGCACGCCTACGGATTCAAGCTGACGACGGCGGACCGCACCGTCGTCATCTCCGGTGATACCGGGCCGTTCGACGGTCTGGCGGATATCGCCTCCGGAGCGGACGTGTTGATTCATGAGGCCTATGGGGCCGAGGGACTCCGGGAGCGCGATGCGGACATCCAGCAATATCACGCGTCGGTGCACACCTCAGCCGTCAAGGTGGGCCAGATCGCGGCCCAGGCGGGGGTCGGAACGGTGATTCTCCACCACCAGCTGCATCTGGGCGGTGAGACGGAAGAGGCCCTCGTAGACCAGGTGCGTCTGAGCTTCGACGGCGAGGTGGCGTACGGACACGACCTCGACGTGTTCTAGTCCCCGGCAACGGCGCCACGGCGCCCCGTACGCAGACCGGGCCCGCTGTCCGGTTAGGAGAACGGGCCCGGGCGGCGTTCCACTACAACACGATCAGGTGGTGGCTGGCGCGACGTGCTTGTTCAGCAGCTCGGCCAGCTGGTCCTTGCTCGTGACGCCGACCGACGATTCGACCACTTCGCCGCCCTTGAAGAGCAACAGCATTGGAATCGACCGGACGCCGTACTTCGACGGGGTGTCAGGGTTGTCGTCGATATTCAACTTGCCCACGGCGACGCGCCCCTTGTAGTCCTCGGCCAGCCCGTCAACGGCCGGCGCGATCATGCGGCAGGGACCGCACCACTCTGCCCAAAAATCGACCAGGACCGGAGTCTCGGACTTCAGGACCGTCTTTTCAAATTCGCCATCGGTGAATGTCTGCGTGTGTTCCGAGGCCATCGTTTGGTTCTCCTTCCACTCACTGCGCCGTCTCGTACGCTACTGTCTACTTAGATGCGCCAACGACTGTGACGGTTTCGCACCGCACGGTCGCGGACCGTTTAGTGTACCCCGTTTGCCCTCTAATCTCCTGACTCCAAGCACACCAGTGCTTCATCAACCGTGAACCAGCCCATGGGCGCCCGACCCCACCGCGTCGTGACATGTGGGGTGCGTCATAGCTTCCTCGTTTCCAGTCTCATTTTCTCAACCATGGCTTGCGACCGTCCCTCTTCTGATCCGCCGGCGGCTGCGACCGCCCCCCACGCCGCACCCCAGGCGCCAACACCAGTCGCGCATGATGAGCACTCGTACGGCAATCCACGCGAGGTCGTGGTGCGTCATCTCGATCTCGATTGGGATGTGCGGTTCGACCAGCGGACGCTGGACGGCACCGCCACGCTGCAGATCGAACGAGTGTCTGATTCGGCCGACACCCTGCGCCTCGACACGCGGGACCTCTCCGTCGCCGCCGTGGAGTTGACCGACGATGGGACGCAGTGGTCGCCGGCGACCTTCGTGCTCGGTGAGGCCGATCCCGTGCTCGGCGCCCCCCTCGAAGTGACCCTGTCGCCGAACGCGACATCGGTCCGCGTGACCTATTCCACGAGCCCAGACGCGTCCGGTGTGCAATGGCTCGAGCCCAGTCAAACCGCTGGCAAGCAGCACCCGTTCATGTTCACGCAGTCGCAGGCCATTCACGCCCGCAGCTGGATCCCGCTGCAGGACTCGCCCGGCGTCCGGGTGACCTACCGCGCGACGGTGCGTACGCCGTTAGCGCTGCGCGCGGTGATGAGCGCCGCCAACGAGCCTGAGACACCGCTCGACGGACAGTTCACGTTCGAGATGCGGCAACCGATTCCGTCGTATCTCATCGCACTCGCCGTGGGTCATCTCGACTTTCGCGCCATGAGTGCACGCACCGGCGTGTACGGCGAGCCGTCGGTCGTCGACGCGGCTGCGGCTGAATTCGAAGATACCGAAGCGATGATGGCCGCCACCGAGCGGCTGTATGGGCCGTACCGCTGGGAACGCTACGACCTGCTGGTGTTGCCTCCGAGCTTTCCGTTCGGTGGCATGGAAAACCCGCGCCTGACGTTCGCAACGCCCACTATCATCGCGGGCGACAAGAGCCTCGTGGTGTTGGTGGCGCACGAGCTGGCGCATTCGTGGTCTGGCAACTTGGTGACGAATGCCACCTGGCGCGACTTCTGGTTGAACGAGGGCTTCACCGTCTACCTCGAACGCCGCATCCTCGAGGCGGTGTTCGGGCGGGCCAGAGTCGATATGGAAGCCACGCTGGACCGGGCCACCCTGGACAACGAACTAGAGCGGCTGGAGGCCCCTGACCAAATCTTGCATGTCGACCTGAGTGGTCGCGATCCGGACGAGGGCATGACACAGGTGCCGTATCTCAAGGGCGAGCTGCTGTTACGACTTCTTGAGGACACGGTCGGGCGTGCGCGGTTCGACCGCTTCCTGCGTGGATATTTCGACCACTTTGCGTTTCGCAGTATCACGACCGGCGACTTCGTCGCCTATCTCCAGGAGGAGCTGTTGCAGGGCGTCGAAACCGGCGTGGTCAATGCGTTACAGCTGGACACCTGGCTCGAAGATCCTGGCTTGCCGGCGAACGCTCCCCGGTCTGAGTCCGACGCGCTGACCGTAGTGGCAGCACAGGCGGAACGCTGGGCCAGCGGCGACGGGCCAGCCTCGACCCTGGAGACCGCTGTCTGGACGACGCAGGAATGGCTGCACTTCCTCGCGTCGGTGCCAGACCGCTTGACGGCGGAACAGCTGGCGGAACTGGATGCGGCCTTCGGCTTCACCAACATCGGGAACTCGGAGGTGGCCCACCTGTGGCTGTTGACCGCCATCCGAAACCAGTACATCCCCGCGTACCCGCGCCTGGAGTCCTATCTGATAGAAATCGGTCGCCGCAAGCTCATCAAGCCGCTGTACGACGAACTGGTGCTGACTGAAGATGGACGGGCGCGAGCCGACGCGATCTACGAGCGCGCCAGGCCCGGTTACCACCCCATTGCCGTCTCGTCGATCGACGCCGTATTGGGACGGTAAGGCGCGGCGACTATCCGTTTGTCGATGGCGCGGAGTTGGGGAGGGTTGATGGATCGGCCGCGGCCGTGCCTTCGCCCTCTTCCTCTTCCGCTTCCTCGGCTGCGATCGCGGCCAGTCCTTCCACCTGCCACTCATTCAGCGGCTGGGGGCCGGCGACCATGCCCTCGAGGTCGGGATCACCGCCACTGATGGGGGCCGGCGCCGCTTCTTTGCGTTCTTTCGCGTCCTGCCGTCGGACGTCCTTCATCTTCCGCTGTTCTTGCCGAGCGCGTTCACGTTGCCGTTTCTGCTGGGTTGGGCGTCCACGTGTTGCCAAAATATTACCTCCCTGAGCGGGGTGCGGCCCAGCCTGAGCAGACGCGGATCTGTCGAGAACGACGCGCTGTGGGGCAGCGGCTGGAAGACCCCTGGGCTCTTAAGGCTTGATGGGCGCACCCATCACAAGACCGAAATGAAATCCAGCCATAAGGATACCAGCGCGCTGTTTGAAAGGCAAAAATTCAGCGGATACGCGGTCGCCCCGAAGAAGAGCACGACAGCCACTATAATCAGGCGCTGCTGACCATGGACGGACTCCGCGACACACTACTAGCGCTCGGCCTCCCGGGCCTGTTTCTCATCGCACTGCTCGATTCCGCCGGGGTGCCGTTGCCGGGGGGGGTCGATATCGTCCTGCTGCTACTCGCCTGGCAACAGCCGTCGCGGGCGTTCTTGATTGCGTTGGTCGCGGCGGTCGGTTCGACCTTGGGATGCCTGGTCCTCTATCGGGTTGGGCTCAAGGGCGGCAAGGTCGCGATGCGCCGGCTTGACCCGTCAAAGCGGGAGTGGGTCACGGCCAAGGTCCGAGAAAACGACGTCTTGGCGATGCTGGTGGCCGTGCTCGCGCCTCCGCCGCTGCCGACGAAGGTGTTCATGCTGGTGGCCGGGTGTGTCCGGATGCCGTGGCCACGCTTTGTGCTGGCCGTGTTTGGCGGGCGACTGGTTCGATACGGTGGCGAAGCCTACCTTGCCGTGCGACTCGGCGATCAGGCGCTCGCGACCCTCCAGAGCCACTACCCGACGATTGGCGGGGTCCTTGCGTTGGCCGTCATCGCGTATGTCGGGATTCGGTGGCTGCGCAAGCGGCGGGCGGCAGACGCGGGCTGACGACTCAGAGCGCCTCCAGCGAGTCTTTCTGGCGCTTCAGGCGCGACGCCCGTGCTTCGGCGAACCGGACGATACCCTCATAGATCGACTCCTGGTCGAGATGCGATTCGGCAATCACGTCCGTTTCTGTGCCCCCACTCCTCCAGCGATCGTCAAAGTCCGCATACAGCGAGTAGTCCTCGGTGAGCGGGCCGAGATTGGGGATGGGCGGCACGCGCTTGGTCATGGTGCTGATGACCATACAGTCATAGCGTGACGACGTCGGGAGTACACGGTCCTGATAGGACGCTGGCTGGAACCCGAACAACTCGGTGCTGATGACGGACACGACCCGCACGTTGATGCCTGCTTCGTCGAGTCGCGGAAGCACCTCCACCAAATTGGTTGTCGAACTGGACCCCTGGACAAACACCGTCCCCATTGGTGCGGCGTCGGGATCGTAGTCCCGGATCAGGTAGAGCCCTTTTGACGCAGCGTTGAGGTCGGTGTCGGCGAACGTCGAACGATCCGCGACCGGGAAATCCGGCCGTGCGACGTGAATGACGATGATGCCGATCTCCTTGACCTCGATCGCCTTCTGCGCGGCAGCGAAGTAGCCTGGCGCGACGTCGTTGTAGTCCCAGAAATAGAGATTGATCACGTGACCGCGCGGCAGCAGCGTCCACGTTTGTGGCGCGAAAATCCCAAAGTGTGTCCGGGCATCCGCCGCGGTCTCCGGACCCGAGTGACCGGCGAGCACATGCAGGACCCCGAGTTCGAACGGGCTATCCTGGTTCATCTGCGAGAACACACGGGCCGGGGTGTACATGAGCGGAGTGAAAGCCCCGTATGTCCCGGAAATACCCCAGACCCCGGCGTAGGTGTTCGGGTCGGGTGAGGCGTTCTGGCTCACCAGTCCCACCATCGTCGACGCGTTGCCCGCCTCCTGAATCGCCGCTTTGAGCCGCGTGCCATACGGGTTGTCGATCGGGTCGTAGTGACCGAGCAAATTGGCGTTCTCGATATTGATAGAGCCTGACAGGTCCGCCGCCATCGTCATGAACCGTCCGTCAGTTACGTAGTTGAGCCACGCGCCGATCTCGCTGATGGCCCGACGGGGTCCCTTCTTCGCACCAGCGTCGTGGAACAACGTGATCTGCCGCTCAACGTCGTCACCGGTGTGTGGGTTCCTGACGACGATGTCCTGGGGCGCCGTCGGCAGGTTCTCGACCTTCAGGCGATCATCGAGAAACGGGTTGATCGCGGGGTCGATACGTAGCGAGGGTGTACGGTCGACCCGCCCGGCGATGTCGACCACGCGCCCGGCCACCCACTCCCGCAGTCCGTCACGCTGATCCAGCACCGACATCAGGAGGTCGACGTTGGTCTTGAACTGAATCAGTCGTTCCGCGTCGGTGGCCGGCACCCCGTCACGAATGCCAGTGAACGTGATGCCGTATTTGCTCTCGAACGACTCGGCCAGCGCCAGGAAATAGCCGCTGTTCATCTTCATCCCGTAGGGATGGGATGGATAGCTCACCACCTGATCCTGTCCGCTCACCTTGCCGTCCTGGGCCGCCGGCCACCAGCCTTTGGTGGTCGCGCCGACAAGCAACATCGGGCGCCGATCATCGGCGGGCCAGTCTTCCATGGCCTTCAGCGCGGCGATGACCTGGTCGAAGTCATTGCCGTTGTCGACCTGAAACACGTTCCACCCCCACGACACCCACTGCTGGGCGATGTCGTAGTCGGTATACCGGGACTTGATCACGCCGCCGATCAAGGTGTCATCGATACCCGCGTTGTTCATCGACAGGAGCACGCGCAACCGCTTACCAACCTGCTGGGCGAGGGCTATGCTCTTGAGCTCCTGGGCATGACCTTCCGTCAGCGCGAACTCCCCCTCGAGGGCCATGATCTTCAGATCCGACGAAGCCCCGATGTAGTCCCAGAACACGGCTTTGCCGGCCGCCGTCGCAATCCCGATGCCCGAAGGACCGCCATTCACGTCGTTCGTGACGTCGGTGGTTTCGGCGTGACCGGCCAAGGAGCGGATACCGCGAATTTTCGCGTCCGCGAACAGGGGATGGTCGCTGAGTCCGTTCGTGGCGAGCAGCGTCTTCAGCGCGTCGGCGCCGCGACGGAATCCCAACGCGTCAATAGGTAGGATCGCGACGTTCGGGTCGACGGCGAAGCGGTCATCGCCGGTCGCGACGTGCTGTCTGCGGAGCGCCTCGTACAGAATCATCCACAGGGCGTAGCAAGTCGGAACGTTGTGACCGCCGGAGAGCATGAACTTGTCTGAGGAGGGAAATTTCGGATCACGGAGGTCGTACCGTAGTCCGCCCAGTTCAGGCCCGGCGAGGTGGCACGCGACGTTGTACGGCGTGTATGCCAGCGGTCCCCCGAAATGGCCCGTCTGAGCATAGTTGCCCATCAGACACAGGTTCATCGCCGTCAGGAAGGCGATGTCATCGAAGCGCTCGCGCCCATAGTCAGGAAGGTCGATGGCGTGCGCCTCGAGGGTGTCCTTCGAGGTGACCGTATGCAGCGTGACGCTCTGGCGACCGATAGCGGGTGTTGTCATGAATATGGCCTCGAACGGGAATCCCCACACGGGATGCCGCATCATATCCCCCGCGTTGGCTGCATGCCACAGATTCGGGCTTCAGAGACCACGTGATCACCACGCTCAGGGCGAGCGGGGAGTCACCAGTGCAACGTCCAGGTGGCCTGGAGGTCGTCGACCGGCACGTGCACAAGACCGCGGAACTCGAGGTGTAGGTCGCCCCGACCTCATCGAAAGCTGCCAACTGCGGGTTATCTGGCCCGAAGAAGACGCGGTACTCATCGATGAAGCCGAGGCGAGTGGCGCCTATGGCCGCCAGCAAGGTCAGCGCGAGGGATCCGGCCAG
>CAWWAF010000029.1:0-38659 GCA_963934795.1 uncultured bacterium | reverse complement strand
GGCCACGGACTGAAACGCATCGATTCGGACGCGTTGAAGATACTGCGACACTACGACTGGCCGGGGAACGTGCGCGAACTCCGGAACGTGATCGAACGCGTCGTCATTATGGTCTCTGGACCCGTCATCTCCGCGGGGGATCTGTCTTTCTTAACCACCTCGGTACCGGCGGCCCCCGCTGCGGCCGGTCACACCACTGCTGCTGTTCGGTTGCACGAAGCGCGGGACCGTTTCGAGCGCGACTACATCGTGAGTGCGCTCGAGGCCCAGCACGGAAATATCAGTCGAGCCGCCGACGCGCTTGGTCTTGAGCGCAGCAACTTGTACCGGAAGATGCGTGCATTCGGGATCCGGCCGTCTCGGCCTTCGGGGATACGGCGTGGGGCGTCTACCGGAGGAGCCGATAGTCCATTACCTGATCCATCGTGAGGCCCGCTAGTTGGAGTTGACGGGCAGCGGCCGGGAGCAGCGCCGCGGCCGGCGGGAGTCCGACGATCTCGCTGCCCAGCACCGCGACGTTCCGTCGCTGCGCTTCCGCCTCGACCGCGGCGAATACGGTCTGGAGTCCCGTCGTCTGATAGTCGACCAAGTTCGTTGAGACCTGGACGACCCCACCGTCGTCCGTGCGCACGCCGATCGCCTTCACCGCGGGGAGACCTCCGCTCGAGGCGCGGATCGCGCGCGCGATCTCTCGGGCCACGTCGAGATCAGACGTGCGCAAATTGACGTTGAATGCGATGAGGACTGGCCGCGCCCCAATCACGGTGACGCCGGCCGACGGATGTGGCCGGAGTGGACCGAAATCGGGCCGCCACGCCTCCGTGTGCATTTTGGGCCCGAGTCCTTCAAATTCTCCGTGACGGATCCGTTCAAGCCGTTTTCGTTCCGGCACGCGCGCGGCGGCCTCGTACAGATACACCGGGAGGTCATGCTGGGCCGCCACGTCTGCGGCGAGCGCCGCGGCCATACTGATGCACAACCCCATGTCGCTGGGTGTCAATGGGACGAGCGGCACCACGTCCACGGCTCCGACGCGCGGATGTTCGCCCGTCTGCGTCCGGAGGTCGATCGTCTCCAGCGCGACCGCGTAGAGCGATAAGAGCGCCGTGTGGAGTCCCTCCGGAGAACCGACCAGGGTAAGAACGGTCCGGTTGTGAGCGGTATCCGACGAGACATCGAGGAGGCTGACATCCCGGTGTCCGCCTACTGCGGTCGCCAGGGCTCGGACCACGGACGCGCGGCGACCTTCACTGACGTTGGGTACGGCTTCGATGCGCGTCATGCGGGGACGTATACCACACTCCCCAGCCGCGAGACCGTGGCGCGGCTGCGGATACGTCTGCCGGTTGACGACCTAGGTCGTGTGGCTCATAATCGGCCTCGGTTCGCCGGACGCAGGCGGCCTCTCCCCATGTCGGATCCAGCTCACCGCAACGATGTCCCTACCACGCCGCGTGGTGGCGCGGCTCCGGCGGTGACCATAGAACAGCTCCTGCTGACCGGGCTTGATCACTACGTCCGAGGGCAGTTTGAGCGCGCGGTCGATGTGTGGACACGAGTCCTGTTTCTGGACCGGAACCATATTGGGGCGAGGGCGTACATTCGGAGTGCCAGAGCGGCTATGGCGGAGCGCCATCGTGAGTCGGACGCACTGCTCCACGCCGGTGTCGAGGCGTGCGACCGAGGAGAGGCCACCGAGGCGCGCGCGCTGCTCACGAAGGCAATTCAGCATGGTGGCGCCAACGATGAGGTGCTCGCGGTGTTGGACCGTGTGGAGCGACTTGGCGACGTGCCGGCGGCTGTGGTCGGAGAGAGCGTGCGCTCGCGTGGTCGCTCCCAGCGCCTTCGTCCCGAGCCTGACCGCGCTCCGGGGCCTTCGGCGAAGAGACTGTCGACGCAGGGATTGGCCACGGTCGTGCTCGTCGCGGCCGCCGCTGGTCTGATTGCCATCGGGGCCTGGATGCCGGTCGATCTGAGTCCTGCGGGCAGCGAATTTCTCTCCGACACGCGTCCGTTGGCTGGGCCGGTTGCTCCCCTGCCTGTGCCGTCCGCGCCGGCGCTGGCCCTCGACCGGGCACGGACGCTGGCGGGTGAGGGGCGGCTCAGTCAAGCACTTGGGGTGTTGGCCACTGTGGGGAGCGGCGGCGGTCTGCATCAGGACGTCGAAGCCCTGAAAGGTCAGCTGCAACACAGCTTGCTTGAGCGAGTGAGGCTGGCCGAACTGGAGGGGGAGCGGGTCCGTGACGTCGTGCCGGGGTCGAGATCCGCGTTCTGACCTCCCTGCGCGACTTGTGCGTGGCCGCACTGCTGCGCTCGGGCGTCGTCGGGGGCCGGCCTGCGGAATGAGGCAGAGCAGATGGTGACACGCGGAACGCCTCGCCGTCATCGGAGTCGACCGATCGGCGAGTCTGAGCCCGAGGGGGACAGGCCGCTGGCGGCGACGTCCGGGCTTCCGCTGTTTCCGAACCCGGCTGGTGTTGTCGACGCGGATGGACCACCGGAGGGCTCGCCGCTGCCGGTCCCGTCTCAGGCGCCTTTGTCCCGGAGCCAGGACTCGGGACCACAGGAATCGCTCGAGACGCCGGCCGCCGGAGAGAGGGTGGCGGCGACCACCCCAGCGGCGAGTATCCCGTCGCGACTGGCCGCCGGGACCATCGACGTCACGTTGCTGCTGGCGCTCGACGCGCTGGTGGTCTGGCTGACACTGCGGCTCGCGGGGCTCGGTGTTGCGTCGATCGAGGTGCTTCCGGCGGCGCCGCTTGCCGCGTTTCTGCTCCTGCTCGACGGCGGTTACCTGGTCGTGCTCACCGCGACCGGCGGGCAGACTTTCGGCAAGATGGTGGCGGGGATCCGGGTCGTCGACACCGACGGCCGTTCGGTGAGCAATGCGGCGGCACTCATGCGGGCGACGACAATGGTCTTGTCCCTGTTAGCGGCTGGGGTCGGCCTGATCTGGATGTGTACAGTGCGGGACCGCCGCGGGCTGCATGATCGCATCGCAGGGACGTTGGTTGTCGTGGTGCATCGGTCGGCGTGATCACTCGTCGGTGTGCTCACGTGTCCTCTGAGATGTGGGGCGACGCCCGGTTGCTGTCCGTCGGCACGCGTGCGACGGCGCCAGGACGAAGAGACCCAGGTGAACCATCGATGATTCTTGGAAGGCAAGGCACCACATGATCGCGCTCGGGCGGCGTGTATTGGTCAGCATCGCGACGGTCGGACCGTGCGGCTTCACTCCGGGCGCTCCGGGAACCGTGGGCTCGGCGGTCGGCGTGGTCATTTTTCTGGCGGTTCGGTCCACAGCGTCGCTCTGGCTCGAGGTCGGCGTCGTCCTCGCGGTGACATGTGTCGGTGTGCTGGCGGCCTCTGCGGCCGAGTCAATGTACCAGCGACGGGATCCCGGGCTCGTGGTGATCGACGAAGTCGCGGGCATGTTGTTGACGCTGCTCGCGGTCCCGGTCGGGCCGGTCGGTATCGTCATCGGGTTCTTGGCCTTTCGACTGTTCGACATCGTCAAACCGTTTCCTGCCAGGCAGGCTGAGGCCTTGCCGCGAGGATGGGGCGTGATGGCCGATGACATCGTCGCCGGAATCTACGCACAGGTGGCGTTGCGTATGGTGTTGTCGATCGTGGGTGGCGCGTGACGGACGAGTCACTCGCGGTTGGTGCCGGGCTCTCGACAGCCGAAATTCTCGCGGTCGGCTCGGAACTCCTGACTCCATTTCGCATCGATACCAACTCTTTGTTTCTCACGGCACGACTGAACGACGTCGGTATTGTCGTGAGGCGAAAGTCGATTGTCGGTGATTCGCCTACAGACTTGGCGACGGCCATTGGTGAGGCACTGGCTCGGGTGGACATGCTCGTGGTGTGCGGCGGCCTGGGCCCGACGGACGACGACCTGACCCGCGAAACGGTGGCCGAGGTTCTCGGTCTCCCGCTTCGGGAGGACCCGCGCATTCTGCAGTGGCTGTCAGGCCGTTTCAGCGCTCGCGGGTGGACGATGCCGGAGAACAACCGGCGGCAGGCGCAGGTCCCGGACGGCGCGGTCGTATTGGACAATCCACGGGGGACGGCGCCTGGACTTTGGATAGAGGACGCCGGCCGGATTGTGGTCTTGCTTCCCGGACCGCCGCGCGAACTGGAGCCGATGTTTGCCCAACTGGCCGCGGGTCGACTGGCGGCGCGATCGTCCACCAAGCGGCTCTATCGCCGGGTACTACGGGTCGCGGGTCGGGGAGAATCGCACGTTGAGGAGTTGACCCAACCGGTGTACGAGCCTTGGCAGCGCGCGCGCCACGTGATCGAGACCACGATCCTGGCATCGCCCGGGGCGGTTGAATTGCACCTGTCGACCCGGGTCGACACGGCTTCTGCTGCCCAGACTGTGCTCGATGGCGCGACGGCAGAGTTGGCGGCGGTGCTTGGTGAGCATCTTGTCAGCACGGATGGTCGAACCCTGGCAGATGTGGTGGGCACGCTGCTCCTCGAGCATGGCTATCGCGTCGCCATAGGAGAGTCCTGCACAGGAGGGCTCGTGACGGCGGCGCTGGTGGATAGTCCAGGCAGCTCGAGTTACCTGGACCAGGGAATCGTCGCCTACTCGAACGACGCCAAGCGGACCGCGTTGGGGGTCGAGGCGGCGGTGCTCGCGGAGCACGGTGCGGTCAGCGAGCCGGTGGCGGAGGCGATGGCGGCGGGCGCGCGTCGGGCGGTGGGCGCGGATGTGGGTGTCGGCGTGACCGGCATCGCGGGACCGGGTGGAGGCACCGCGGACAAGCCCGTGGGCACGGTGTGTTTCGCGGTCGTGGCCCCGGGGGGGCGGCGCATCGTCAAGACCATTCTCCTCCCGGGTGATCGAGCGATGGTTCGGCAGATGGCGACGCGCACCGCCCTAGACTTGCTCCGTCGTGCTTTGGAGCGACCGTCGCGGCATGCGTCTGTTAGTAGCGAGTGATGTGGAGTAGTGAGCCGGGGCGACGTTATCGCGAGGCGCGATCACGGTCGGCGTATCGCCGGCACGCCAACCCGTCTGTAAGACGGTGGGCTGCCGACGGGCGGTTACCTGTGACGCCGCGCTGGCAGGGTGATTCCGAAAGAGGCGAGGGTCGTACTAGATGACCGAGCGGGCGATGAGAGAGGTTGCGGTGCTCGGCGCAGGTGGCTGGGGCACCGCGCTCGCGGTGCACATCGCGCGGCTGGGAACGCCGGTGAAGCTGTGGGGCCGCAATGCGGCCCTGATCGAGCAGCTGCGGGCGGAGCAGCGCAACCAGACCTATCTCGCCGACGTGATGTTTCCGCCCGGCGTCGCACCGACACCGTCACTCGAAGAGGCGTTGGCCACTGCGGACTGTGTCGTATCGGCCGTGCCGTCGCACGGCACGCGCGAGTTGATGCGCCGCGCCGCGCCGCTGATGCGTGCTGACGTCACCGTGGTCAGCGCGACGAAAGGCGTTGAGCGTGGAACATTGAGTCGGATGTCAGAGGTGATTGCACAGGAAGTAGGGGAGTCGCGGTCGATCGCCGTCTTGTCTGGACCCAGTTTTGCGGCCGAGCTGGCTCGGGGCGCACCAACCGCGGTGCTGGTGGCAAGTGATGAGCCCGGCGTCGCCGCGAGGGTGCAAGAAGACTTTCGGTCGCCGTACCTCCGGCTCTACGTAAGTGACGATGTCGTCGGCGTCGAGGTGGGTGGGGCCATGAAGAATGTCATCGCGATCGCGGCTGGTGTCGTCGAGGGCCTGGGCTTGGGGGCCAATGCGCTGGCCGCGCTCATGACGAGGGGGCTTGCGGAGGTCTCCCGGTTGGCGTGTGCGATGGGAGGACGCCGCGACACGCTGGCTGGTTTGAGTGGGATCGGGGATCTGATTTTGACCTGCACGGGTGGACTGAGCCGGAATCGTCACGTCGGCATCGAGCTGGGTCGGGGGCGAGCCCTAGGGGAAATTCTGGCTGAGATGCATACGGTGGCTGAAGGGGTCACCACCACCGACGTGGCCCTGGAACTTGGCCGCAGACACAGCGTGGACATGCCGATTGCAGCTCAGATGGCTGCGGTGCTGGCGGGACGCACTGATCCACGGCTCGCGGTCGAAGAACTGATGCTTCGACGCCAGCGCCCTGAAGCCGACGGTCCCTCGGGGGCCGGTCCTCTTGTGAGATAGTGATCTCGTGAGCGTGTTTGAGCGGCTTCGGACGGGACTGCGGCGCACTGCCGAACAACTGGTCGGCCGCCTTGACGGTTTGAGCGCCGGCCGGGCGGCTGGCGGTACCGCAGTCGATACGCTGGAGGATCTAGAAGGGATCCTGCTGGAGGCGGATATTGGGGTCGCGGCGACGGGCCGCCTGCTCCAAGCTGCCCGTGACCATCGTGGCGATGAAGATCTGCGCACCATCGTCAAGACGGAGTTGGTTCGTTTGCTCGAATTACCAGGCCCCGCACCGTTGATTGATGCGAAGCCTCGCGTGGTACTTGTGGTCGGGGTGAACGGGACCGGCAAGACGACGACGGTCGGCCGCCTTGCGCGACTGTTGACGCTATCTGGGGACCAGTTGGTTATTTGCGCCGCCGATACGTTTCGGGCGGCGGCCGTCGAACAACTTGAGGTGTGGGCGAAGCGGGTGGACGCCGACTTCATCAGGGCGCGTCCCGGTTCCGATCCGGCCGCCGTGGTGTTCGACGCCATTACCGCGGGCAAGGCGCGGGGCCGTGACGTCGTCCTCGTCGACACGGCCGGCCGGCTGCACACGCGGGCCAACCTCATGGATGAGCTCGACAAGATTCGGCGCGTCGCCGGTCGCGCCGTCGCCGGAGCACCACATGAGACGCTCCTGGTTTTGGATGCCACCGTGGGGCAGAACGGGTTGGCCCAGGCTCGGGCCTTTCTTGAGACCGCCGTCGTCACCGGTGTCGTGCTCACGAAATTGGACGGGACGGCGAAGGGTGGTATCGCCGTCGCGATCGCATCCGAACTCGGAGTTCCGATTCGGTACGTCGGGGTGGGGGAACAGTTGGACGACCTGGTGCCGTTCTCTCCGACCGAGTACGTAGACGCGCTGTTCGAGCCAGTCTGGTGACACGCGTGGTGTCCGTCGCTGACGACGAGGCGCGCATGGACGAGGCCCTGGCCCTTGCGGCCCGCGGGCGCGGTGCGACGAGCCCCAACCCGATGGTGGGTGCGGTCGTCACCGTCGGTGGCCGCACGGTGGGCCGTGGATACCATGCCCGCGCGGGTGCGCCCCATGCCGAGGTCGTGGCTCTCGAGGAGGCCGGCGGGGCGGCTCGGGGGGGACGGCTCTACTGCACCCTTGAACCCTGTTGTCATACCGGTCGCACAGGCCCGTGTGTGGAGCGGGTGGTGCAGGCTGGACTGCGGGAGGTGGTCGTCGCGGTCGAGGACCCGAACCCGCGCGTGAACGGGGAGGGCCTCACGTATTTGCGTGAGCACGGTGTGGCCGTGTCGATAGGACTGCGACGCGCGGAGGCGACACGGCTCAACGAGGCGTTTTTCACGGTCCAGCGTCATGCGCGTCCGTTCGTCACGATCAAGGCTGCGGTCAGTCTCGACCGCTGTATTGCCAAGGCGCCTGGCCAGCGGACGGCATTGACCGGTCCCGAGTCATCGCTCCATGCGCACGGCGTGCGGGCTTCGGTAGATGCCATTGCGGTGGGCTCGGAAACCGTGTGTGTCGACGACCCGTGGCTGACGGCGCGTGGCGTGACGCGCTCGCGACGGCTGGTGAGAGTGCTGTTCGACACCCGGATGCGGACGCCGCCGACGTCCCGTGTCTTGCGCACACTCGATGCCGGTCCCGTTGTCGTCATCACGACGGAGGCTGCCGTGGAGGCCTGGCCCGCGCGTGTGGTGGCGTTGAAGGCGGCGGGGGCGACGATCGAGGCACTGCCTACTCGCGATCCCGCGGCCGCGATGTCCCGTCTGGTCGCGTACGACGTCTGTGACATCCTGGTGGAGGGTGGAGCGGTGTTGCATCGCAGCATCTGGGCTGCGGGTGTGGTCGACCGCGTTCGGCTCTATGTGGCTCCCGTGACGCTGGGGCCGGGAGCCGTTCCGTGGATGCCAGACGGTGAAATTTCGATGGCGGCGCTTGGCGGCGGCGAATCCCAATCGTTGGGCGACGACGTCCTACTGGAGGCAGATGTTCAACGGGTTGATTGAAACGTGCGGCACCGTTGCCGACCTCCGGCCGATACCGGCCGGATTTCGGATTGTGGTGGCGACGCCGCTCGCTCCTGAGCTGCGGCTTGGCGAGAGCATCGCCGTCAACGGCGTGTGTCTGACCGTGGTACACACGGAGCCGTCGACGGAGGACAACGCGAAGCGTGGTGACACGTTCCACGCCGACATATCGCCTGAGACGGCCCGAGTCACCGGGCTCGGCACCTTGCGGGCTGGGAGCGTTGTCAACCTCGAACGGTCGATGCGGGCGGATACGCGCGTGGGAGGGCATTTCGTGCAGGGGCACGTGGATGCCACCGGGCAGATCGACGAGATCCGTGACGAGGCAGAGTTCCATCGGGTGACGGTGTCGTTGCCCCGGGCGCTGGCGCCGCTGTTCGTCCGTAAGGGATCCGTCGCGGTGGACGGGATTAGTCTGACGGTCGCTGGGCTCGAGGAGGACCGATTCGTCGTGCAGATTGTGCCATTCACGTGGGAGCACACCAATCTCAGCCACCTGGACGTGGGGGCGACGGTAAATCTGGAGTGCGATATCATCGGGAAATACGTCGTACGAGCGCTGGAGGTAGGCGACTTCGCCCGGCCCCGGCTCGACCTCGAGGAGCGAGATGGCTGAGACACCCATGCGTAAGCGTCCACGAAAACGGACACCGGCACTCAAGCTCGCCGCTGGCCGGAGCGCCACCGGATTCGCGTCGATCGAGGACGCGCTCGCAGCCATCAAGGCGGGCAAGATGGTCATCGTGGTGGATGACGAAGACCGGGAGAACGAGGGTGATCTGACGATAGCGGCGGAGAAGACCACCCCGGAGATCATCAACTTCATGGCGAAGTACGGCCGTGGCCTGATCTGCGTGCCGATGGTCGGCGAGCGATTGGATGCGCTCGATATTCCGCTGATGGTTCAAGAGAACTCCTCTCAGTTCAACACGGCCTTCTGCGTCTCGGTTGAAGCGAGGGAATCGACGAGCACGGGAATCTCGGCCGCCGACCGCGCGGTAACGGCGCGCGTCGCCGCAGATCCGAAGTCCGTGGCCCGCGATCTGGTCCGTCCGGGGCACATGTTTCCGCTCCGCGCGCGCGAGGGCGGCGTCCTGGTACGGTCCGGTCAGACCGAGGCGGCCGTCGACCTCGCCCGGATCGCCGGGCTCGAGCCAGCCGGTGTGATCTGCGAAATCATGAACGAGGACGGCACGATGGCACGGGTGCCGGATTTGCGACGCTTCGCCCGGAAGCACAAGCTGCTCATGATCACGATCGCCGATCTGATTAAGTATCGGATGCGTCATGAGCGACTCGTGCGGCGGGAGGCGGCCTCCAAACTCCCGACGGATTACGGAGAATTCGAGATCGTCTCGTTCGAGAGTGTTATCGATGGTGAGACGCATGTGGCCCTGGTATGCGGCGATATCGGAGCGGGTGAGGATGTGCTGGTGCGGGTCCACTCTCGCTGTCTGACGGGCGAGGTCTTTCATTCCGCCAGGTGTGATTGCGGCGCACAGCTGAGCACGGCGATGGAACGCATAGCGGCCGAGGGACGCGGCGTGTTGTTGTACTTGAATCAGGAGGGCCGCGGCATCGGGCTTACCAACAAGATCCGCGCCTACGAACTGCAGGACCAAGGCTACGACACCGTAGAGGCGAATGAGCGGCTCGGTTTCAAGCCGGATCAGCGCGACTACGGCATTGGCGCGCAGATACTGGGCGAGCTGGGCGTGCGCAGCATGCGGCTGCTCACAAACAACCCGCGAAAGTTTATCGGGTTGGAAGGATACGGCCTGTCGGTGTCGGCGACGCTGGGGCTGGAGGTGCCAACGACCGGTGCTGCGACCGTGTATCTGCGGACCAAGAAGAACAAGCTCGGCCACATCCTGAAATCCGTGTGACGTACGGTCCCGTCTTCGTCCCTTTTGTTGACAGGTCATCCTGCGCAGCGCTACGATAAACGGTTGCGTTTGAAGCGCTTAGACCATGGCAACGTCTGCAGCTACCTGCAAGCGTGCCTGTAACGCCGGTTTGCACGATGGGCCGGCGGCCACAATGACCGAGTTATTCCCCCCCGGGGCCTGTTCATGTTCGCGTCGCTGAGTGATCGCCTCCAGGGCGTGTTCGCGTCCGTTCGGCGTGAGACGCGCCTGACGCCTGCGTCCGTCGAGACCGCGCTGCGCGAGATTCGCCTGGCGCTGCTTGAGGCGGACGTCAATTTCAAGGTCGTGAAGGCGTTTATCGATCGCGTGCGTGACCGCGCGGTCGACCGCGCCGTGCTCGAGAGCCTGACGCCGACCCAGCAGGTCGTGGCTATCGTGCGCGACGAACTGCTGGCGCTCATGGGAGAGGGCCAACCAGGGCTGTCTTCAAGTAAGCAACGGCCTCAGGTGGTGATGTTGCTTGGCCTGCAGGGGGCCGGCAAGACAACGACCACGGTGAAGCTCGCCCGGTGGCTCGGCGAGCATGGACGACATCCTCTCGTGGTGTCGACAGACGTACGACGCCCGGCCGCGATCGAACAGCTCGGCGTACTGGCGGCCGAGGCCAGCGTCCGCGTGCACGAGCCGGATCACGGAACGCAGGTCGTGGCCAGGGCCGAGGGCGCGGTGGAGATGGCGAAGTCCTTTGGCTTCGACGTGGTGTTGATCGACACAGCCGGGCGGCTGCATGTCGACGACGAGTTGATGGGGGAGTTGGACGCGTTGAAGGCGGCCGTCGAGCCGTCGGATCTGCTCTACGTCGCCGATGCGATGACCGGTCAAGACGCGATCAAGAGCGCGGGCGAATTCCACCGGCGCCTCGGGATCAGCGGCGTCGTGCTGAGCAAGATGGACGGCGATGCACGCGGGGGCGCGGCCTTGTCTGTGGTGTCGGTCGTCGGGGTGCCGGTGTCCTTTATCGGCGACGGCGAACGGTTGCAGGATCTCCAGCCGTTTCACCCCGACCGACTCGTCTCGCGCATCTTGGGCATGGGCGACGTGTTGTCGCTGGTGGAGAAGGCGGAGCAGGTGGTGACTCCGGAGGAGGCCACCCGGCTGGAGCGGAAGATCCGCGGAAACGACTTCACGCTGCAGGATATGAGCGATCAGTTGAAGACCGTCAGCCGCATGGGCCCGCTTGAACGACTCATGGGGATGGTCCCTGGCATGGGGCAGATGGCGTCACAGATGCCGACGGAGATCGACCCGAAAGCGCTGTCGCACACGATAGCGATGATCGATTCGATGACGCCGCGCGAGCGCGGCCACTACCAGGTGATTGATGGCAGCCGTCGGAAGCGGATCGCGTCTGGGAGCGGCACGACGGTCCAGGACGTGAATCGGTTATTGAAGCAGTTTATGGAGATGCGGCGGATGCTTCGGGCGGTCGGCGGGGCGTCTCGGTCTCGGAAGAAAAAGGGCGGTCGGCGTCGGGCGATGCCCGCGGGGCCGCGTTTTCCAGTGCGATAGTGAACCAGGAGCGAGGAGTTGTTAAACGCATGTTGACCATTCGATTGACTCGGGTTGGCACCACCAAGCGGGCGTTCTACCGGGTTGTGGTGGTGGAATCGAGCGCGCCGCGCGACGGGCGGTTCGTAGAAATACTGGGGTACTACAATCCGCGAACCGAGCCGGAAGTGCTTGAGGTGGACCACGACCGCGTAGGCCATTGGGTCAGCAAGGGCGCTCAACCGTCGGATACGGTCCGCACGTTGCTGGCGCGTCATCCGGCGCCCACGGCGTCGGAGGCGGCTGATGAGCCGGAGGTGGCTGGCGCCGCTGCGGCGGCGTCCGACGAGGGCACCAGTGACACCCAGGCGGCGACGTGAGCCGCTCCCGTGATGTCGTGGAGGTACTCGCCAAGGCGCTGGCCGATCGTGCTGACGACGTGTCGGTGACCGAGCGGGAAGACGGGGAGGTGCTCCATGTGGAGTTGTCCACCGCGGGCCACGACTTGGGTCGCATGATCGGGCGACAGGGGCGAACGGCGACGTCGATCCGGGTGCTGGCCGAACTGGCCCAGGCGCCAGACGAGCGGCGTGTGACCGTGGATTTTGTCGACGAGTGACCCTGGACTGGGACTCGATGGTGTCGGTTGGGCGTATCGCGCGGGCTCACGGGAACCGGGGCCGCGTGGTCATCGATCCGGATACTGATTTCCCAGACGAGCGTTTTTGTCCAGGGAAGACCCTCTACATGCAGCGTGGGGGTGAGGTTGCCGGTCTGTGTATCAGCGATTTGCGGTTTCACCGGGGGCGACCGATCGTGGCGTTCGACGAGGTGAACTCGATGGACGAGGCCGAATCGCTGGCGTCGGCGGATCTTCGGATACCGGCGGGGGCGCTGGGTGCGTTGCCGGATGGGTCCTACTATCACCACGAACTCATCGGCTGTGAGGTCGAGACGGTGGACGGGGTCACCGTCGGTACCGTCAGTGGTGTCGAAGGGGATGAGGGGGCACATCGGTTGATTCTTGAAGACGCGGATGGCGAGATTCATGTGCCTTTGGTCGACGCCATCTGTAGACGAATTGACCGGGTCGGGCGGGTCATCATCATTGACCCGCCAGATGGCCTGCTGGCATTGAATCCATCGTCGGCGGCGAGGAGGTCTGACTGAGATTCGACGTCGTGACCATCTTTCCTGGCATGGTGGAGGCGATGCTCGGTGAGGGGGTGCTCGGTCGAGCCGTCGCGCGAGGGGTGGTGACGGTGGGTGTGCATGACCTCCGTGACTACACCTCGGACCGGCACCGCACCGTGGACGATGTCCCTTACGGCGGCGGGCCCGGCATGGTGCTCAAAGCGGAGCCGTTCGTCAGGGCCTGCGAGGGGATTCGGCGCGACCACGGCGAGCCCGCCTCGGTGGCGCTGATGTCACCACAGGGACGGCCGTTCCGCCACGCTGAGGCGGTCCGGTTTAGCCAACTCGGCCACATGGTCCTGCTGTGCGGCCGGTATGAAGGAGTCGACGAGCGGGTGCGTGACCACCTGGTGACGGATGAGGTGTCTATCGGCGACTACGTGTTGAGCGGTGGGGAGTTGGCAGCCGCGGTTGTGGTGGAGGCGGTTGCCCGGCTTGTTCCAGGGGTCGTGGGCGACGCCGAGTCGGTGCGTCAGGATTCATTTGCCAGAGGTCTCCTCGACTACCCGGACTATACGAGGCCGGCGTCGCTGGACGGGCACGCGGTGCCAGACGTGCTGCTCTCCGGGCACCACGGTGCCATTCAAGCCTGGCGAAAACGGCAAGCGGTACGTCGGACACGCGAGCGGCGACCGGAGCTACTGGAGCACGCGGTGCTCGACGACGAGGAGCGCGCGGCGTTGAGCGCGTTAGAGAACGAGTAAGGAAGTGACCAAGTGACGACGATGAATGCGATTGAATCGATTGAGCAGGCCCAGCTACACGAGCGCCCTGATATCAGGCCTGGCCTGACGGTGCGTGTCCACGCCAAGATTCGTGAAGGCGAAAAAGAGCGAATTCAGGTGTTTGAAGGTGTGGTCATTGGTCTCAAACGCGCGGGCGCCAGGAGTACATTTACGGTCCGAAAGGTCTCATTCGGACAGGGCGTGGAGCGTATTTTTCCACTGCATTCGCCCTCCATCGATAAGATCGAAATCGGTCGCGCGGCTCGGGTACGACGGGCCAAACTCTATTTTCTTCGCAAGCTGCGCGGGCGTGCGGCGCGGCTCCGTGAGAAGCGTCGGCCTCTCGCGGGGTGAGCGTGCGGGCTCGCTCGACTCGGCGGGGCCGCGTGTCGGCCAGACGCACCACCGAGAACGAGTTGCGTCGGCTCGGGTTCGCGCGGATCGCCGGTGTTGACGAGGTCGGACGCGGCGCGCTGGCCGGCCCTGTCGTTGCGGCGGCTGTTGTGCTGCCGGCAGGGGATCGTCTGGTGGGCCTCCGCGACTCGAAGCTCCTAAGCCCGGCGGCGCGCGACCGTCTCAACGCACAGATTCTCCGTGTCTGTCTGTCGTGGTCGGTAGGCCTTGGCGACAGGGACACCATTGATCGGATCAATATTCATCACGCATCGCTCGGGGCGATGCGCGACGCTGTCACCGCCTTGTCGCCGCTCCCGGACTTCGCGTTGGTTGACGCGTTTCGCATTCCACGCCTGTTCATCCCCCAGCGTGGCATTGTCGGCGGTGACCGTCGCTGTGCCGGCATTGCAGCCGCATCCATCGTCGCAAAGGTATTTCGAGACCGGCTGATGGTCGAACTGCACCAGGTCGACCCCCGCTACGGATTTGATCGACACAAAGGGTATGGGACCGCGGAACACCTGACGGCCTTGGCACGTCATGGCTACTCGCCAGCTCACCGCCTCTCGTTTCGGCCTTCTTCCGTGTTTGATACCATCGGCTGACTGCGGCCCCTGAGGGAGGCGCCCGGCGTGGTGGACGACGTGCAACAGCGGCAGACGGCGAGCGTCGAAGACAGTCGCGATCCGCTCGACGACCTCTTCAGGTCGTTTCGACGCCGGCTCTCGGAAGCGCAAGGACCGGACGCGATTGCGGAGCAGCACTATTTGATGGGCGTGGCGTATGGTCGGGTTGGTCGGTATGACGAGGCCAAGACGGCCTTGGCGACGGCGTCCGACTCCGTGCGATATCGTTTTCCTGCCGCGGCCCTGCTTGGGCGAATCTACCGTGACGAGGGAAATGCGGTCGATGCGATCGACTGGTTCGAGCGCGCGGCCGCGGTGACGGCGCCGACCCCAGATGAGGGATGGACGCTGCTCTATCACCTTGGAACGTCGCTCGACGGCAGGGATGAGTGGGCTCGTGCGCTGGCCGTGTTCTTGGAGTTGCAAGGTACGGCCGGCATCTATCGTGATGTCGAGCAGCGTGTGGCTCGGTTGACCACCACTTTACTGGGAGGATGAGATTCATCGCCTGGGCCGGACGCTGCTGATCGTCTATCTGCTAGAGACTGGCGTGGTGCTGTTGATTGCACCGTGGTCCACCTTTTGGGAGCGGAACCTGTGGGTGGAGACATGGCCGTGGCTCGGCGGCGTGGTGCAGTTGGCGGCGATGCGTGGCGCCGTGTCCGGAGTCGGCGCGGTGAATTTGGGCGCCGGAGCCTGTGAGCTGTTGGCGTGGGTTCGGGAGGGAGTCGGTCGTCTGCGACCGCGTGACGCTCAGCCCGCGAGCCCGGAAGTCATAGCGCCGGCGCCGAGCGAGGATACTGGTTCGTGCGTTCAGGACCGGTGAGTCGCCGTCCGATTCTGTCGTTGGTGACGAATCGGGGCCGCCTCGCCTCGTCGGCTCCCGGATCCGCTGGGCTCCTGGAGTTGGTGGCGAGGGCCGTAGTGGTCGGGGTCGATCTCGTTCAGGTGAGAGAGCCGGACCTGCCGGATGCGGATATGCTGGCACTGGTGCGCCGCTGTGTCGCCCTTGCTGACGGATCAGCTACCGCCATAGTGGTCAATGACCGGCTTGACATCGCCTTGGCGGCCGGCGCCGCGGGCGTGCATTTACGCGGAGGCTCAGTAGCGGCCTCGGCGATCCGGCCCCACACGCCGCCTGGATTTCTGCTGGGGCGGTCGGTGCACGGCGCTACCGAGGCCCTGGCGGTCGAAACCGACGGCGGTGTCGACTATCTGACGTTCGGCACCGTGTATCGGTCGCGATCGAAACCCGGCTTGGCGCCCCAGGGCGCAGCGCGGCTTGCAGCGGCGGTCCGATCGGTCACGCTGCCCGTGCTGGCGATCGGCGGCATAACGGTCGATAACACCGGGGAGGTGTTTGGCCTTGGGGCGGCGGGAGTAGCCGCCATCGACCTGTTCGTGGAGCCAGATGGGGTTGATGGGCTCCGGCGTGTCGTCGAGGCGGTCAGGCAGTCTTATGCGAATAGTCATGGCTACGGAGAGTGACGCGCGGTCCAGCGTGGCCGGCAGCGTCGGAGAGCGCCTGCGGGCTGCGCGCGAGGCCCGACAGGCCTCACTCCGAGAGATCGCCGCGATCACCAAGATTTCCGTCAGCTCGTTAGAAGCACTGGAGAAGTCCGATCTGTCGAGCTTACCGGGTGGCATCTTCACTCGGGCCTTCGTCCGATCCTACGCGACGGAAGTGGGGCTGGATCCCGAGGAGACGGTGCGGGACTTCGTGGCCGAGTCTACGACAAGCGACCCGGAAGCGAGGCCGCACGATCCGTTCCAGAGCCAGCAGCGTATCGCCGGTGCAGGTCTCACGCTGGTCTTGATCGGACTGCCGGTGGTGTTTCTGCTCGCCTTTCTGGGCATGCGGTATACCAGCGTGGCGGACGACGCGGTGGATGCCACGCCGGCCGCGGTCGTTGAAGCACCCGCTTCGCCGGCCCGGGTCGAGCCACCGTCACGTCCCGTCCCGCCGCCGCCCGCAGAGACGGTCGCGGTGGCCGCAGACGCTCCGCTCACTCTGGTTCTACGTCCGCGTGAGGAGTGCTGGGTGTCTTTGACGATTGACGGGAATCTGGTGTTCTCACGCGTCATGCGCCCAGGCGAGAGCGCGTCCTATGACGCGGATGCGGAGATCGTCCTCAACATCGGTGACGCTGGCGCATTCGGATTCGCGTTGAATGATCGCGATGGACGTTCACTTGGCGACTCCGGTGAAGTCGTGACCGCCACCATCACCCCGCAGAACTACCGTAGCTTCTTCGCGCCCTAGCAGCCCGTGGTGCAAGGCCCGCGTCGCACCTCGCGTAGCGCCCGGGTGGGTGAGACGCGGCACAGTTCCAGGGACGCCTTCTCGGGAGGCCATCTCGTGAACCCCGTACCACAGGCACTGGTACACCGTCTGGAGGTCCTCTGTCTTCTGCGTTCGTGACGTTGTTCCGCAGCGGGAATGTCCCGCTCGATGTGCGCGAGTTCGCGGCTCGGGGTGGAGTGACCGGGTCCGTGACCGATCAGCTCGAACTATTGCTGTGCCTGTTGGAGGACTCGGAGCCACGCGTGGCGCAACTGGCCGAGGAAACCCTCAACGCGGTTCCCATCGCACCCCTGGCCGACTGGTTGGCGGGGGAGGACGCGACGACCGAGCTTCGCGAGGCGTTCGCCCTGCGGGGTGTCGCACCGGCGGCTCGACCCCCGCGGGCTGGTGCGTCGTCGCCTCTGCCTGACCCGGAGGGCGGATTAGACGAGGACGCGGAGGAGGCGCGGCCGCAAGTCTTGGCGTTGTTGCCCGTCATCGACCGGATCAAGCTCGCCTTGCGTGGCAGTAGGGAGCAGCGGACCGTGCTCATCCGGGATCCGAACAAAGTCGTGTCGGTTGCCGTACTCGGGAGTCCCAAGCTGAATGTGAATGAAGTCGAGACGTACGCGCGGATGACCAGTGTGCAGGAGGAGGTCCTCCGCGTGATTGGGACCAATCGGCAGTGGCTCAAGCACTATCCGGTGATGGCGGCGCTGGTCCGCAACCCGAAGACCCCGGTCGCCATTGCGATGCCACTGGTTGCGCGGCTGAACGAACGGGACGTGAAGCTGGTCATTCGGGACCGCAATGTCTCCGACGGCGTGCGCGCCGCGGCGCGAAAATTCCTCCAGACGGGCCAGGCTCGACGGCGCTAATCTACCCTTTGCTTGCGGCTCTTGCCTGCCGTCGCAGTCTTCTTCTTGGCGGCGCGCCGGCCCGCGATAATCCACTCCGAACGCATTTGCGAGAGGCCGTCCATGTAGACGGCGACCCGTGCTCGCTCCTCCTCCCCGTCGAGCTCCTTCAGGAGGGTGACGGCCCGCTTGAGGTCGCGCTCGACGCTGGTGCGGGTTGTGTCGTGATACAACCGCTTGATTTCCGCTCGTATCTCGGCCGGTGTCATACGCGATCTCTCCCGCTTGATGTCAGGGTGGGTCCCGCCTGGGCCGCGGGCTCCTCACGCCTGGTAGGTTGGGCGTCTCGACGCCCGCTGGTGTACAGAGCGTCCTAGGTGATGCTTTACCCAGTGACCCGGTGACGTCGAAGCGATGCCCGCACGTCTTCGGCCCCGAGTGTGTTCAAGACATCGCGGGGTTCAAGCCAGGCCCGGCGAGCCACGGTGACACCCCATCGTAGGAGCTCAAATGCAGCGGGCGCGTGTGCATCAGTCGAGATGACGAGCTTGACCCCACGGTCGCGAGCCAGCCGTGCATGACTATCCGACAGGTCGAGTCGATGAATCTGCGAGTTGATCTCCATGGCGACACCGCAGCGTGCTGCCGCGTCGAGCACCTGTTCGAGGTTGAACGGGTAGGGATCGCGTCGCAGGAGTAGGCGACCCGTGGGATGGCCGATGATGTCGACAAACGGCGACTCGATGGCTCGGAGCAGACGGTCGGTCATCTGCTGCTCTCCCTGTCCGAATGCGGAGTGGACGGACGCCACGACGAGGTCGAGTTCGGCCAGGCAATCATCTGCGAGATCCAGGGTGCCGTCGGCGCGGATATCGCATTCGATACCAGCGAATAGCGTGATGCCCTCCAGCCGCGCGTTCACCTCGCGGATGTGTGCGGCGTGGGCGAGAGCGCGCCGCTCGTCTAGACCGTTTGCCATGGCTAGCGCCTGACTGTGGTCTGTGATTGCCAGGTATTCCAGACCGGCGTCTCGCGCCGCCGTCGCCATCGTCTCGATATCCGCCTTTCCATCGGTCGCGGTGGTATGACTGTGCAGGTCGCCACGGAGATCGGACCGCTCGACCAGATGCGGAAGGTTCCGCATAGCCGCGGCCTCGATCTCGCCGCGATGCTCCCGCAATTCGGGAGGGACATACGCGAGTCCAAGCGCTTCGTACACGTCGGACTCGGTGGCGCCGGCAACATACTCGCCGTCAGCAACGCGAAACAGGCCATATTCGTTCAGTTTGAGTCCTCGCCGCAACGCGATGTCCCTCACCGCGATGTTGTGGGCCTTCGACCCCGTGAAATACTGTGCGGCGGCACCCGCGCTCTCGGCCGCGACCACACGCAGATCGACTTGGACACCGCCGCGCAGCAAGACGCTCGACTTGGTCGGCCCTTGACCGAGTATGCGCTCGACGTCCGGGAATCGCGTGAAATGGGACATCAATGCGTCGGTCGCATTGACAGCCAGGAGATCGATGTCGCCACACGTCTCTTTCCCGCGGCGTAGGCTGCCGACTGGGAAAATCGTGGCCTCAGGCGCTTCCATCCGCAAGTACTCTGTCAGTCGCGTTGCGATTGCGTCGGCCCGGCCAACCAGATGTCGACCGACACGCGATCGATGCTCCGCGAGGGACCGCAGCAGCAACTGTTCCTTCTTGGCGCCCATGCCTTTCAGCTGCCTCAGGCGACCGTCGGACGCGGCGGCCTCAAGCTCTTCCAGCGTCTCGATACCAAGCTCAGCGTACAGTAGGCCTACCGTCTTCGGACCGACGCCCTGGAGGCGGAGCATCTCGAGGATGGAGGCAGGGAACTCCTGCCGTAACGCGTCAAAATAGACAAGTTCGCCGGTGTCGACCAATTCGCGGATCTTCGCCGCCAGGTCCTTCCCGATACCTGGAATTCCGAGAACATCCGTTTCTGTCAGGTCGGCGACACGTTCGGCCATGTGGCCGATGATGTCCGCGGCGTTTCTGTACGCCCGGATCTTGAAAGGATTTGCACCCTTGATCTCAAGGAGATCGCCGATGTCAGAAAAGACCCGCGCGAGGCTGGCATTGTCCATGGTGAGACGAGTCCGCGGCTGTCAGGTCGATTGCCCGCGCTACGCCTGATCCGATTCGACCACCAGACCATCGATGTCGATCTCACAGTCAAGGAGCTGCGCGCCCGCGTCGGTCAGGGCCTCGCAGACCTCAGTCCGGCGGTTCGGATCAATCAAGAAGAAGATGCACCCCCCTCCGCCCGCGCCGCAGACTTTGCCCGCCTGGGCGCCGGCGTTTCGGGCGCGCGTCATCAACGTGTCGATGGTGGGTGTGCTGACACCGGGTGCGAGTGCCTGACGGGCCTGCCACTCGTGGTTGACTTGGGTGGCCAGCGCGGTCCAGTCGTTGCGAGTCAACGCGTCTCGAATCGCGCCCGCGATGTCTCGGATGCGGCCGAAGGTGGCGGCCAGCGCGGCGTCGCCTGCAATGTGCCGTTGCGTGATGTCCCAGTTGTTGAGACCGGACGAACGAGAATCGCCGCTGTATACCAGGACGAGGCGTCGTTGTAACTCGGCCGTGTCCGTCTCAATCGGCATCCGCGTGACGCCGAGCGGTCCGAGCTCGATCGCCGATACACCTCCGTGCAGTGCCGGTCGGTAATCCTGGACGCCGGTCGGGATGCCGAGTGTCCGCGCCTCGAGATTCATCGCCAACGTCAACAGCTGCTGCGACGAATAGTCGTCCCCGCGCCAGCGCGCGAGCGCACCGCACACGGCGATGGTCAAGGCGGAGGACCCGGCGATGCCGGCGCCGACCGGAGAGGCGGCCTGAGTCGTGATGTGGACGCCGTTGGTCTGAAAGAACCGGACGATGTGAGCCAGCAGCCGGTTCTGGCCTGTGGTCTCGAGGCCCTCCCAGTGGCTGGCGGTCAGGGTATGGCCAGTATCCTCGGAGTGGACGCGAACGCTGCCATCGCGGGTGGAGGAGACCGTGCAGGCCGCGCGCAAGCCGATAGCGACGTTGACGGTCTGTGCGCCTGGGTGGAACAGATAGAGCGGCCAGATATCGAGCGTACCTCCGCCGAGGTCGAGCCGGGTCGGGGCCGAAGAGCGTACCTCCACCGGCGCATTATAATGGCCACTGGTCCCGGCGAACGTCAACCTCTGGTCAAACGAGTCTCCTGGTCGTGCGCGCACTACATCGTCATATCGGACAGCTCGTGGTTGCGGGGTTCGACGGCCACGCCGTTCCCGCGGAGTTGCGTGCGCTTGCCCGGGAGTGGGATCTGGGCGGGGTCGTGCTGTTTGGTCGAAATGTCGAAGCGCCGGAGCAGGTAGCCGAGCTGGCCTTTACCGTTGAGCAGCTGGCCCAGGAGGTGCCGCTTTGGGTGAGCGTCGACCAGGAGGGCGGCCGGGTCGCGCGCCTGCGCGCCCCGTTTACAGAGTGGCCCCCGATGGAGTCGTTGGGACGTCAGGGCGATAGTGCGTTGGCGGAGCGATTCGCCGAGGCGTTGGCCAATGAACTGTCCGCCGTGGGCATTACCTTGGACTTCGCTCCGGTCCTGGATGTTCGGCACGACGCGGCCAACAACGTGATTGGCGATCGGGCCTTGTCGGCCGATCCTGCCGAGGTCGGCCGTCTCGGCGCGATCATTATCGACACACTCCAGGGGCACGGCATTGCGGCGTGCGGGAAGCACTTTCCGGGGCACGGGGACGCGCGCGCGGACTCGCACGACGAGCTACCGGTGATCGAACACCCACCTGAGCGGATCCGGGAGTGGGACATGGCGCCGTTCCGGGCCGCCGTATCGGCAGAGGTGGCGGGCGTCATGACCGCACATATCTTGTACCCGGCGCTTGATGCCGAGCGGCCCGCGACCCTCTCGCGCACCATCGTGCGGGGCATGCTGCGGGACGAGGTCGGTCACCGCGGTCTGATCGTGACCGATGACCTTGAGATGGGCGCGATTACGCACGCGCAGACCGTCGAGCGCGCCGCGGTCAGTGCAATCGACGCCGGTTGTGACACGCTCCTGCTCTGCAGCGGCTCCATCGAACGCCACGCCTCCGTGGTGGAGGCCCTGATCCGAGCTGTCGAAGACAAAACGCTTGACGTCCGCGACGTGGAGGACGCCCTGGAGCGTCATCGGACCGTCAAGGCCCGGTTCTTGGCCGGGGAACGGCCCCGTCGACCGTTGGCTGGCAAGGCGCTGCAGTCGCGTCTGGGGAGCTCAGCGTCCCAGCTTGTGGCTGAGGACATTGCACGAGCATGAGCGGGCTGTCGGACCAAGCCCGACCGGGTGGGCCGGGGGGACGCGACCAGTGGATGGGTACGTGATGCGGAAGCCGCGGATGCTTAGTCCTGGAGATCGGGTGGCGCTGGTGGCGCCGGCCAGCCCCTTCGACCGCGACCGTTTTGACGCTGGCGTCGGGGAGATCGAGAAACTCGGCTTGTGTCCGGTCGTGACGGATGGACTCTTCGCTCGGCGGGGATACGTGGCGGGCGATGCGCAGGGGCGTGCGGCGGCGCTCAATGCGGCGTGGGCTGACCGCTCGATCGCGGCGATCATGGCGGCGCGCGGCGGGTACGGGAGCGCTCAGATCTTGCCGTTTCTCGACCGCGCGCTCTTTCGCAGTTCAAGCAAGGCCTTCATCGGGCACAGTGATCTGACCGCACTGCTCTCGTATCTGACCTGCCACTGCGACACCACCTGTTTTCACGGGCCGATGGTGTTGAACCTCGGCGACGGTGAGGCCCGCTACGACCGCGCGTCGTTCACGCGGTCTCTGATGGCAGTCGAGCCGGTGGGCGAGCTCGTGCCAGATGGCCTCTGCGTGGTCAGGGCCGGTCTCGCGACGGGGCCGCTGCTGGGAGGCACGTTGACCCAGCTCACGGCGTCACTGGGCACCCCATTCGCGTTTGCACCGCCTGCGGGATTTGTCTTGCTGCTCGACGAAATTGGTGAGCGGCCATATCGCTTGGACCGGATGCTGACGCAACTGGCCGCGAGCGGCCTCCTGTCTCGGGCATCGGGCATCGTGTGCGGTGAGTTCCCAGCGTGCGACGAACCAAACGGCTGCCCAACCGCCCGCGATGTCGTGGCCGATTTTTTCGAGACATTCACAGGTCCGGTGGTCTTTGGGTTTCCCACCGGTCACACACGAGGGCCCGCGCTGACGGTGCCGCTCGGCGTGGAAGTCACGCTCGAGGCCGGTCGTCGGTCCCGTCTGGTGTTCACGGAGTCAGCGGTCATATGAAGGTGTACCTGATTGGGGTCTGCGGCACCGCCATGGCGACATTGGCGGCGATGCTCGTCGACCGGGGGCACGCTGTTCACGGGTCCGATGCGCACGTCTATCCACCGATGAGCGACTTTCTCGCCGCCCGTGGGATTGTCTGTCTCGACGGCTTCGACGAGGCGCACATCACGCCGGATATCGAACTCGTGGTGATTGGAAACGCGGTGTCGCGTGGGAACCCTGAGGTCGAGGCGGTCTTGGACCGTCGGCTTCGGTATCGCTCGCTGCCGGAGATGGTAAGGGACGAATTTCTGTGGGACCGAGATCCGATCGTGGTCGCGGGGACTCACGGGAAGACGACCACGACCGCATTGGTCAGCTGGGTGCTCAGCGACTGCGGTCGCGACCCGAGTTTCCTGGTCGGCGGGCTGGTCGAGAATTTCGCGTCGAGCTATCGGTTGGGCGACGGTCGCGAATTCGTTATCGAGGGAGACGAGTACGACAGCGCGTTCTTCGACAAGACGGCGAAATTCTTGAAATACGTGCCCCGGGTCGCAGTGGTGGGCAATCTCGAGTTCGACCATGCGGACATCTACGCCGACTTCGAGGCGATTCGGATCGCCGTACGACGGCTGGTGTCGTTGCTACCGCGTGGCGGACGGCTGGTGCTCGGGGCCGACAGCGCGCCGGCGCTGGAGATGGCCGAGGGGGCGCCGTGCCAGGTGACCACGTTCGGGTTCTCCGACGCGGCTGACTGGCGGGCCGTCGACGTGGTGACCCGGCCTGACGGGACCTATTTTGGCGTTGAGCACCACGGCGCACGCGTGTGCGAGGTGGACGTTCCCCTGGTAGGGGCCTTCAACGTCAGAAATGTGCTCGCGGCCACTGCCGTGGCACACGGCGTCGGGATCGGGCTAGAGGCGGTGGCCACTGCGTTGGCCAGGTTCAAAGGGGTCAAGCGGCGGCTGGAACTACGTGGTCGTGCCCGGGGCGTCACGGTGTTCGACGACTTCGCACATCACCCGACGGCGGTGCGCGAGACGTTGGCCGGTGTCCGAGCCGCGTTTCCGACGCGGCGGGTCTGGGCCGTATTCGAGCCGCGTTCGGCCAGCTCTTGCCGGCGCGTCTTTCAGGCCGACTTCGCCGCTGCGTTCCAAGCAGCCGATGAAGTCATCATCGGCGAGGTCTATCGGTCGTCGCTCCCGGACGACGAGCGGCTGTCCGAACTGGAGCTCGTAGAGGGAATCGGCCTTACCGGTCCGCGCGCGAGGCATTTCGCCGACGTGGACGATATCGTGGGTGCGGTGGCGGAGGACGCGGGTGATGGAGACCTGGTCGTCGTGATGTCGAACGGCGCATTTGGGGGCATTCACGACCGATTGCTCAAGGCGTTGTCCGTCTCGGACACGGCGGATGACCCGAGTCCGCCTCGCGGCCCGTAGCGACGCGCCGCGCGCCGGCTCGGACGAATATGTTTGGCGCTGCGCTCGGCGGCTGGGGAGGAGCGTGGCGCATGGCCCTCGCGGTCGTATGCGCCGGGCCTGGGGCAGTAGCCCCGTCTCACTATGCATTGGCACATCACGATGACGGGGGACGCCGCCGTCACGGTCTCGTTCCCCGCGCGTATCGACGCCGACGTCAGCACTCGTGTCGTGGCGGTGGCGGACGCCGTGCGGGCCGCTGGGTACCCTGGCGTCCGCGACGTGGTGCCCACCTATCACGCGGTGACGGTGTATATGGACCCACTTCAGACTGATCTGGGTCGCCTGTGGGCAGGGTTGGAGGCCGCGGCGGCGGCACCGCTCGACGCCACCGCTGCATCGCGGAACATCGTGGTTCCCGTCGTGTACGGGGGCGACGGAGGTCCCGATCTGTGTGCGGTCGCCCGATTCGCCGGGGTCTCCCCAGAGCGGGTGATCGAGCTCCACACGGGCACCTGTTATCGGGTCTACATGCTGGGGTTCCTTGCGGGGTTCCCCTACATGGGTGCGGTCGATTCCCGTATCGCGATTCCTCGGCGCCACACGCCACGGACCGGGGTCGCTGCGGGCTCTGTGGGTATCGCAGGCGAGCAGACCGGTGTGTACCCGGCGAGCGCGCCAGGGGGCTGGCATGTGATTGGTCGTGCCACGGTCGAGCCGTTCGACCCGAACCGAGAGCCGCCCTGCCCGTGGCAACCGGGTGATCTCGTCAGGTTCGAATCGGTCCGGGAGGTGGGAGGGCCGTGACGATCGACATTTTGGAGCCGGGGCTGCTGACGACCGTGCAGGACCGTGGGCGGTGGGGGAGTCAGTCGCTTGGCGTGCCGGTAGCGGGGCCGATGGACGACGTCTCACACCAGCTCGCGAATCTGGCCGTGGGCAACCCTGCGGACTGTGCGACCCTCGAGGTGACGCTCACAGGTCCGACGCTCGAATTCCGGGATGACGTCTCGTTCGCCGTCACCGGCGCCGAATTCGAGCTGTATCTCGACCAGGTCGTCGTGCCGATGGGTGTCGCGTGTCGGGCGCGTCTGGGGAGCGTGCTGCGATTCGGGCCTCGCGGCGCCGGGGCACGGGCCTACCTTGGGGTGGCTGGCGGCATCGACGTACCCCCGGTGTTGGGGAGTCGCAGTACCGATCTGGCCAGTGGATTCGGCGGGTTAGGCGGTCGACGTCTGCACGCCGGCGATCGGCTGGTGATGGGACCGATGGCTCGCGGGTCGGCACGGCGGGTCGCCCCGATTGCGCCACTCCCGCTGCCGGACGGGGGGGCTCGGGTGCGGACTATCGAGACGCCTCACACGGAAGAAGATGGTGCGCGGTGCGGGGAGGCGGCGCTAGCAGGGTTGATGACGACGCGGTTCACCGTTGCGGCCGACTCGAATCGGATGGCGTATCGCTTGTCGGGTCCACCGCTGGCACTGGTTGATGAGACGTCGATGTTGTCTGCGGCCACGCCGTGCGGCACCGTGCAAGTGCCACCCTCGGGCCATCCGATTCTGTTGATGGCGGACCGGCAGACCACGGGCGGGTATCCGCGGATCGCGACGGTCATCAGCGCTGATCTGCCGCTGGTGGGCCAGCTTGCGCCAGGTGACTGGATTCGATTCGAGGCATGCGACCGCGGGTCGGCGGTCGGCGCCTTGATCGCTCAGCAACAACGGCTCATGGCGTTCACCGAATGGCGCACGTCTTGAGCAACAGAGAGCCTGTGGGCACGAGTGATGAAGGCACGGCGCGTCGGCTAAGGGATGCCCTTGGCGACCGGGTTGGACGCCGCGTCCCGCTCGGAGCGCTGACGACATTTCGCACCGGGGGACACGCCGACTGGTTGGTCGAGACCAGTCGCCCAGACGACATCGTCACGGCCGTGCGTCTCACGGCGGAGCTCGGCGTCCCACTCACCGTGCTGGGTGGCGGCTCCAACGTCTTGGTAGGCGACGGCGGTGTGCGTGGGGTCGTACTGCGGTTACGACATGGCGCCATCGAGTGTCCCGACGCGGACACCGTCCGTGCCGACTGCGGTGTGACTCTGAATGGCCTGGTGCGGTGGACGCTCCATCGTGGTCTCGGAGGACTCGAACGGTGGGCTGGCACGCCGGGGACGGTTGGCGGCGCTATCCGCGGCAATGCGCATTTCGACGGCCGGTTGCTGGGTGATATCGTGACGGCGGTTGGGCTCGTCGATCGGTCTGGCGCGGTGGTGCGCGTGCCAGCGGGCGAGATGGGGTTCGGATACGACGATAGTCGGGTGCAGCACACGGGAGAATTGGTGCTCTGGGCTGAATTCAGGGTGGCCGACGGTCCGGTCGCGACACTGCGGGAGGCGGCGCGCCGTTCACTCGCGTTCCGTAAGCGTACCCAGCCATTGGATCAGGCGTCGGCGGGCTGCGTCTTCCAGAATCCCCGAGCTGACGAAGGCCCGCTGCCGGACGGCGTGCCTCGTTCGGCTGGCGCACTGGTCGAGCTCGTCGGACTCAAGGGCTACCGGATCGGTGGGGCCGTGGTGTCGCAGGTGCACGGGAATTTTGTCGTCAACGAGGGAGGCGCTTCGGCGCGCGATGTGCGCGCACTCATAGACCGATGCCGCGAGGTCGTCGGCGAGCGGTTCGGGGTCGTCTTGCGCGAAGAATTGGTGTACCTCGGGGACTTCGAGCCCGAGGGACGAAACGAGGTGGAATGAATACAGGGAGTACTGGACCCAACGACGGCCCGACGACACTGGTCGTCGAAGGCGGCCATCGCCTGGCGGGGCGGCTTGACGTCGAGGGGAACAAAAACTCGGCATTGCCCCTGCTGGCGGCGTGCTTGCTCACGGATGCACCGTGCGAGCTGACGAATGTGCCTCGCATCAAAGACGTACAGGTGATGGCCGAGCTGCTCCGCGGTCTGGGGGCCTCGGTGGACGGACTCGGCACGACCAGCCTCACGGTCCGTTGCGAGCAGGTGACCGGTCATGAGCCGGACCGTAAGTTGGTCGGGCGGCTGCGCGGTTCAGTGCTGCTCTGTGGTCCACTGTTGGCACGGTGTGGGCAGGTTCGGCTGGCGCCGCCCGGTGGCGATTTCCCGGCCAGACGCACCTTGTCGGTGCATCTGCAGGCGCTGGGTGCGATGGGGGTGCGGCGGCGCGAGGACACGGCGGCTGACTACGTCCTAGAAGCTCCAGGTGGACTGGTGCCGGCCTCGGTGTATCTCGAAGAGGCCTCGGTCACCGGGACTGAAACGGCGCTTCTGGCGGCGGCGGCGGCACCGGGTGAGAGTGAGATTCGTCACGCCGCCTGCGAGCCCCACGTGGTCGAGTTGTGCGAGTTCTTGACACAAATGGGGGCGAAGGTGGAAGGCGCCGGGACGCCGACCATCCGTGTCTCTGGGGGCGGCGCCCTGAGCGGCGCGGCACACCGCCTGAGTGGAGACTACATTGAAGCCGGGAGCTGGGCCGTCGTGGCCGCGGTGACCGGTGGTGAGCTGGAGGTGTGCGGCGCTAGGGCGTCTGACCTGGAGCCGATCACGACGGTGTTGCGACGCATGCAAGTTGACTGCGATGTCGACGCGCATCGCCTGCTCGTTCGACCGTCCTCACCGGTGGCGATTCGCCAAATCACGACCGCGCCGTGGCCGGGATTCCCGAGCGATATGGTCAGTCTCATGAGCGTGCTGGCGACACAAGCCACTGGCCGGACGCTGGTGCACGACTGGATGTATGAGCTGCGGCTATTCGCCTTGGAGCAGTTGAGCGGCATGGGGGCGAACCTGTTCCTCTGCGATTCTCACCGGATGATCGTGAACGGTCCGGCCCGCCTCACGGGCCGCACGCTGGACAGCCGGGATCTCCGTTCCGGTATGGCGCTGATTGCCGCGGCCCTGGCCGCGACCGGGACCAGCCGCATTCAGCCGCTGGAGACGGTCGAGCGCGGGTATGCGCAACTCGTCGAACGATTGCGCGGGCTCGGCGCGCACATCGAGGTTGAGCAGCGCTAGTGCACATCGTGTCGTCACGGCCCCCTCGCTGGCGGTGTGGACCGCACGGGGCGGCGAGCGCTATTGTGGCGGGATGAGCGGTGGCGGCAGGATGGGCGCGGCTCCGGCGCCTGGCCTGGCGGGTGGCGCGGCCGGTCGCGCTTGGTTCGTCAACGGTGCCGGCAGAGGGGCTCTGATGTCGAGTCCGCTTCCGGTATCACGCTCGACGCGGAACGCTCGGATGTCGCGTTCCTCAAGATCGAGCACCCGGATGATTCTGGGTGTCAGGGTGACGATGATGTCCGTCTCCTGGGTTTCTCGTGTATTGCGGGCGAAGAGACGCCCGATCACCGGGAGGTCGCTCAGGCCCGGGATCCCCTCCAGTGAGTCTCGCTCGTCGTCACGAATCAGACCAGCCAGAATGTTCGTTTCACCGTCTCGCAATCGGATGGTCGTTTCGATTGACCGGTTCCCGATGGTCGGCAGACCCCCGAATCCTGTGCCGGAGATATTACTCACCTCGATGGACAGTTGTAACGAGACGTCGTCGTTGTGATGGGTCAGCGGTGTGATGTCGATGTTGACACCGATGTCCGCATAGTTGAACGAGGTAATCGGTTGCTGCTGAATACCGCCGGTGGCGATCGGCGAAAACGTCGTGGCCGGGATCGGCACCCGGTCCCCAAAGCGAGCTTGAGCGGGCAACCCCTCGGATGTGCGGAGGTGCGGGTTCGCCAGGGTGCGGGTGTCTGAGTCACGTTTCAGCAACCGGTAGAAGAGGCCAGGGATGTTGGCGACGAAGACATCCGAGCTGCCGAGGGTCGAGAGTTCGTCGAGGAACCGACCGCCGCCGTCAACCGTCGCGGAGCCGTCGATACCCGAAGAGCCGGGCGATGCGAACTGCAGCCCGTACTCTTGTAGACGAGAACGGTCGACTTCAAGGAGTTCGACGTCGATGACGACCTCGGGTCGCGCCTTGTCAATGGCGGAGATGAGTCTGGCGGTGGCGGCGAGACGTTCTGGCGTGTCTCGGACCGAGATGGCGCGGGTCGCCGTGATCGGAGCCAGCCGTCGGAGGTCAATGACCAGACGCAGCAGGTCCATCGTCTCTCCGACATCTGCGTTACTCAGGTAGAACGTCTGAACGACTTCCTCTTCATACTCGCGGCGTTTCGCCGGCGTGTCCGGAATCACGGTGACGGTCTGATCGCCGGTGATGCGGTAGAAGTTGCGTGTCGAGCGCGCGACCGCGGTGAGCGCGTTAGAGAGCGAGGCGCCACGCAGGTCGATGGACACCGCTTCGTCGATGAACGCGGGGTCGAAGATGACGCTGATGTCAGCGAATTGACCGAGCGCGGAGAAGACATCGCGCGTGCTGGCGTCGCGGAACACCAGTGAGTCTGGGAGCGTGGCGTCCGGTAGGGTAAAGCCGTCCGGTGGTAGCGCGCTGGCGCGTTCGATCAGGGCCTCCAGTTCGGTTTGGCCCTCCTCCCGCGCGATGAGTCTGGTCTGGACCGCGCTCCGGGTCTCACGGAGCGCATCCTGGATCTCGCCGCTCTCGGGGTTCATCTCGGACGCGATCTGGTACTCCACCAACGCGTCGTCGTAGTTGCCCAGCCCAGCCTGCCGCCGTCCCAGCGAGTAGTGATACTGGCCGGCCCGAAGCGTGGCTCGCTCCAGATCCCGCTGCAGACCACGATCGGTCGGACGCTCCCGCAGCGCCCGGGTGTACTCGACCACGGCGGCATCGTAGTCGTCCGACAACTCGGCGGTGCGTGCGCGGTCATGGGCTCCGGTGGCACACCCGGTCCAGGCGAGGCTCGCCACCAGCAGCACCAGGACGTAACGGCTATGGCTCCGCCGGTGCTGGCTACTACAGTGGTGCGGACTCGTTGAGGTGGATGATTTCTGTGCCACGTGGGATCTCGAAGGTAAACGGTGTATCGGATAAATCGCGATTCTCCTGTAGGTTGGAGAAGGAGAAGGTTGAGACCCCACCTTGGAGGTCGTACGCGATGAGACGTGTGATCGCCAGAGAGCGTGGGTCCAACACGAGGGTCAAAAATTCGAAATCCGGCTCTGGGCGCGTCGGGGTCAGGCGCAGGACGTAGCTGTCCGGCGGGGCGTCCTGGACGGTGTCCAAGGCAGCCGTGAAATCGTCGACAAAGTCTCCCACACCCGCAAGCAGCAACGCTGGTGTGCTGGCGTGGTCTCCAGCCGGCATCGCCCCCACCATCACCTGCTCGTCTTCAGGTAGATAGACAAACATCTGCGCGCCATCCGAGACCATCACCTTCTGTTCCGGGTCGTGATAGTCCCAGCGCATTTTGCCAGGGAGCTTCACCTGCATGCGGCCACGTTCGACGAGGCTTGACCGAAGGACGCCGCCCTCGTAGGTCTGCGTAAAGTCGGCGCTGAGATCGAGTACGAGCTCGTAGCGCTGCTGGAGCGCCTGCTGTAAGTCTTCAGCGCTTCGCAGCGGCGTCTGCGCGACCCCGGGCGTGGCAGTTACGAGCAAGCCTATGCAGGCCGCCGTGAGCGTGATCGTTCGGGCCCGGCTTCGCAGCGTCATGGTCATCGGCGGCGCTGGCGTCGGGGAAAGGCGGCGTGGAGCGCCCGGTTCTTCCCGCGGAGGTGCGGTGTCAGCCCTTGAGGCCGCCCGCCTTAGGCGGTGCCTGTTTGGGCGCGTCCTTTTCGTCCGTCGGAAACTTCGCGGTGATCCATTCCGCGAGGCCTCCTTGCAGCGCCTTGGCACGGTAGCCCTTCCGGATGAGCGTCGCCGCCACCGGAGCGCTGACGAGCTCTTCTGGGTCCGAGTCATACGCGACGACGTCGCGCTCGGTCGAGAGCCCCGTGCTCGGGTCGTCTGGGTGCATGCGTACGGCCCCGGGCAGCATGACCGTGCTGTGCTCGTAGGGATACTTCAACCGCGCATCGAGAATGACCGGCGGGGTGCCGCCTTCCTCCTCGAGGAGGGTCTTCAACTCTTCCTTGGTGATCCTGGGTACGGACATCTACAGACTCGCTCAGTGTGTCTCAGTTCATCGAGCAGGCGCCGCTTCCGCGCGGGTCGCCACAACTACCGCACGCTTGCGGCACCGACGCCGCAGCGGCTGGGCCACCGCGGCCCACGGCGAATGCGGACAGCCGCTTCTGCAGCGACGTGCTCTCGCAGAACGGGGCCGCGCTCGCCCGGACCAGTAACTCGAAGTCGGTTCGGCAATCGCGACACTCGTACTCGTAGATCGGAATCACATGCCCTCCGCCTTCGAATGATAGCATGACGGGTTGATGCCCTCCTGGTCCCCGCGTGAGCTGGTCGAGCGGCTCCTCAGGGAGACGTTGACAAGCCGCGTGTATGACGTCGCTCGTGAGACCCCACTCGATCCCGCAAGCGGGCTGTCGTCCCGGGTTGGGGCGCCGGTCCTGCTCAAGCGGGAGGACCTACAACCCGTCTTCAGCTTCAAGCTGCGCGGGGCCTACAACAAGATCGCGCAACTGGATCCCGACCGGAGGTCTCAAGGGGTGGTCTGCGCCAGCGCTGGCAACCACGCGCAGGGGGTCGCCTATGCGGCACGGGCGCTAGGCGCACCGTCCTTCGTCGTCATGCCGCGGACGACCCCCGAAATCAAGGTGCGTGCGGTGCGTCGGTTGGGCGCCGAGGTCATGCTGGTGGGGGATGACTACGCCTCGGCGCAGCGTCACGCCGCCCAATTTGCTGAAGAGCGTGGTCTTGAACTGGTGCATCCCTTTGACGACCTGCTGGTGGTGGCGGGGCAGGGGACCGTTGCCGATGAGCTGCGTCGGCAATGCCCCGTGCCGCCACGTGCGGTGTTTGTGCCAGTTGGCGGGGGAGGGTTGCTGGCCGGCGTGGCGGCCTACCTGAAGACGCTCACGCCGCAGGTGCGCGTGATAGGCGTTGAGCCCTATGAGTCCGATGCCATGTATCAGTCGCTTGCGGCTGGCCACCGGGTGACGCTCGACCGCGTCGGCCTGTTCGCCGACGGTACCGCGGTGTCCCGCGTGGGCGAGCTGGCGTTCACCGTCGCAACCGACTATGTCGACGAGATCGTCCGCGTCTCCAACGACGAGATCTGCGCGGCGATCAAAGACGTCTTTGACGATACGCGGTCGGTGGTGGAGCCGGCGGGTGCGCTGGCCGTGGCAGGGCTGAAACGATGGATGGCAGCGGCCGGGGAAGGAGAAGGAGCCTTGGTGGCCATTCTGAGCGGCGCGAACATGAATTTCGACCGGCTCCGATTCGTGGCCGAGCGCGCCGAATTGGGAGAGGCCCGCGAAGCCGTCTTCGCCGTCACCATTCCAGAACGGCCAGGGTCCTTTCGCGCGTTCTGCGCCGCGGTGGGCCCGCGCGTGGTCACGGAATTCAACTATCGCTTTCGCGCGGGCGCCGAGGCGCACATCTTCGTTGGGGTCGGAACAAGCTCGCGCGCGGATGCCGCGGCACTGCACGCGCAACTCGAGGAACACGGCTACCCGGTGGTGGACTTCTCAGACGACGAGTTGGCGAAGCTGCACGTCCGCCACCTCGGCGGCGGGCGGGCGGCCGAGGTCCAGGATGAACGCCCATGCCGATTCGAGTTTCCGGAACGACCGGGTGCCCTCCTCGAGTTCCTCGACACGCTGGGGGGCCGATGGAACATCAGTCTGTTCCACTATCGGAACCACGGAGCCGACTTTGGACGGGTGTTGGCCGGCTTCGAGGTGCCAGACGACGAGATGCCTCAGTTCGAGGCGTTTCTGGCCGAGCTTGGCTACGCGCACGAACTGCAGACCGACAGCACGGCCTACGACATGTTTCTGCGGTAGGGGCCGGACCTTACGCGCCGGCTCCGGCGTGCTGGTCGATGGTGCGCCGCACCGCGTCGTAATCGTTGGGTAGCTCCACCGGCGTGTTGGCGTGGAGCGATGTGACCCCAGGGAGTCGGCCTTCGTGATAGTCAAGCTTGAAGTCCGTGAACTTCAGCCCGCTGGCGGTTGACACGACGACTACGCGAGCGGCGGGGTCGATCTGTCCGGCATCGAGCAGCTTGATGAGTGCCGCGAGCGCAACCCCCGTATGCGGGCAGTTATACATTCCAGTCCGATCGGCGCGGGCGGCCGCTTCCGCGAGTTCACCTTCGGACGCCTGGGTCACGATGCCTCGGTGCGTCTGCAGCGTGCGGATCGCCTTGCGGACCGAGACAGGGTTGCCAATCTGAATCGCCGAGGCTTGGGTCGGTTGGGCTGCGACTGGCTCGAATTCCCAATTGTTCTTGTACGCGAGATAGAGCGGATTCGCCGCCTCGGCCTGTGCGACGATAATTTGTGGCTGCTTGTTGATGATTCCCAGCGACGCCATCATCTCAAACCCGGCGCCGAGGGCGCTCACGTTACCAAGGTTGCCACCGGGAATGATGACGACGTCAGGGATCTGCCAGTCGAGTTGTTGCACCATCTCGATGGCGACCGTCTTTTGCCCTTCAAGCCGCAGGCTGTTCATCGAGTTGGCGAGATAGATGCCTTCGTCCTCGGACAGTCGCTGGACGATGGCCATACATCCGTCGAAGTCGGTGTCCAGCGCCAGCACGAGGGCGCCGTTGGCGATCGGTTGCAGCAGCTGTGCCGTCGACACCTTGCCGCGTGGCAGGAGGACGATTGCCGGAATGCCCCCGCCGGCGGCGTATGCGGCCAGCGACGCAGATGTGTCGCCGGTGGAGGCGCAGGCCACGGCCCGGATGTTGCCGCCGTCCTGAATGACCTGCCGCACCACCGAGACGAGGACCGTCATGCCCAGGTCTTTGAACGACCCGGTATGGGAATTCCCGCATAACTTGATCCACAGATCACGCATGCCGAGCTCACGTCCAAACCGGTCGGCCCAAAATAGGTTGGTGCCCCCTTCGTCCATCGAGACGATGGACTCGTCCCGTACGTCCGGGCAGACCCATTCCTTCTTTCCCCAGACCGACGAGCCATACGGCCACGCCGTCCGCTTATATCGCTCGTCGAAGAGACGCATCCAGGCTGCAGCAGAACGGTCTCTCAGGGCGTCGAGGTCGTGGGAGACCTCCAAGAGATCGCCGCAGGTGGGGCAGCGGTAGATCGGTTTCCAGAGGGGGTGTTTGCCGGGACACCCGGCAATGCAGCGAAACGCCGTACGGTAGGCCATCACTCTGTTATACCGCAGAGTGACCACTGGTTGCACACGGCCGCACCGTTCAGGGGAACGGCGGCCAGTATGTGGGCTGATCAGGGGGCGAGCAGGTCGACCACCAGTGGGCCATGGTCTGAGATTGCGTCCCAGTGCGGCCGATCCGCGCGACGCAAATTCACGTGCCGGGAGGACGACCGATCAACGAACCGGATCGACCGCAGGTCGAACACGATGTGGTCAATAAATCCGCGAAAGCGGTTCTCTCGACGATTGATCGACAGCCCGTCCGTGACCGCCGTGAGCCTGGCATTGGTCGGCCGCCCGTCGTCCAGTTCGGCCCACACGGCGTCGCCCGAGTCGTTCAGCCGTCGATTGAAGTCGCCCAGCAGAATCACGGGGTCCGGACCTTCGGACTGTTGGTCGATCCAGTCCTCAAGGACCGGCACCTGCCGTAGCAAGGTCGCGCAGTCGGAGCCATCGTCGGCGTTGCTGAAGCATCCACTCTTCAGGTGCACGCTCATCAACTGCAGCCGGTCATCGCCATAGGCGACACTCACGCGCGCGCCGCGGCGGAGGCCGCGGTTGCCGAGGTTCAGCGCGTCGAAGTCGGGGAGCCGGGTGACGTCCAGCCCCTTCTTGTAGGCGAACCCGGTGTTCTGCCGACCGTTCATATTCGGCACACTCGCTCGACCTGAGACATGCACGTCATAAACGTCGCTGTCGACGACCCGCCGCAGCGCGTCCGCTCCGTCGATTTCCTGAAGCGCCAGCACATCCGGATCAAGCACGCGCACGTAGCAGCGAATGCGCTCGTAATCGACCGCGTCCCGCTTCACCGACGGTCTGGGCGGACCAAAGGTGGATTGGCCGTCTCGGGCGTGGAGATTGGCAATGTTCTAGGTCGCTAGCCTCAGCGTCCCATCCGCATACGGGTCCGGCGACCCGATGGCCGGGCACCAGGCCAGTTTCGGTCCTGGCTGGTCAGGCCCCTGGGTCCTGCCGTCGTTCGGTGCGGCTTGGATGTAGCGTCTGATGATCCAGCCGACGCCGTCCTCACCGTTCGTCCGCTCGCTCCTGATCTGAATCCAGCCACTGGCGCGATCGATTGACAGGATGAATCCGGATGATCCGCCGGCGAACCGAAAAGGGACGCGAGCGTCCCGCGGACCGGGATGGGCGGGGATATCAGCATCGCGCTCGACCAGCGTGACACGCCGTCCTTCCTCGATGGCTGGCGCCGTGTCCGGTTGGGCGTCGACCGCCATGGTCATCATGACGGTCACGATCGCCATCGTGACGATGCCGAGACTGCCGACCGCGATGATGAGTGCGCGCCGCACGACTGGTCCGTGTTCCTTGACCCACGTTCCCGAATCGCCGAGGTTGTATGGACTGGCTGCCAATTATGACCTGCCTGGCTGTCAAACCGGCAGGCCGTGATCGGACTATGAGGCCACGCCGTGTTGGGGCGCCGTTTTCCATTGTCGCGAGATGGGGGGAGAGGGATGATGGTCATGATGCCGAGCACAGTCCGGCTGGCGGGTCTCGCGTATGTGCTGGCGGTGGCGCCCTTGGCGGCGTTCGCGCAGGACGGCGACCGGATCGTCGCAGCCGGTCGCCAGACGTCGGTGGCCGTGCAGCACGAGGGCACCGTCGTCGTCAATCTGGCGCAGGTAGACGGTGCGTCGCCCATCCCGCGGGCCGTCCCATCGACACCGCCTCCACGAGCGCACCCGAACCCGATCCACGGTGAGCTTCGCGCGGTACACGTCCTGTCGCCGGATGCGCACTTCGAGCACGACACCGGCGAAGTCCTGCCGGTCGGCCTGACGTATTTCGGGGCTCTAGAGCAGCGGAAGTTCTATCCCGCCGAGTACCAGCGACAACTCGCTGCCATCGCTGCGGCCGGTTATCAGTTTGCGCGCGTGCTTTTTGCCGTCGGAGGACACCCCTACTGGAACGATCACGAAGTCCCGCCCCACGGCATCACCAGAGCAGATGGCGTGAGGGTCGCCGGCTGGTCGGACTACGAAGAGCAAGTGCTTGGGCTAGGGCGTGACTTTGCGGCAGCCGGGTTACAGGTGTTCGTCTCGTCTGGCGACTTGGCCCACGTCTTCGCCGGGGACCGGGACCATGCCGCCCGGTGGGCGAAGCGGGTAGGCGAGTTGCTGGATGTCAGCGGCGTGCGTGTGGCGTTCGTCGACGTCAACGAGGCCTGGCAGAACTGGGTCACCGGCTCGGCACCGTCGCCTGACGAGGTGAATCACTACGTCATTCAGCCATTCCTTGCGGGCTACGGTAAGCCGACCATCGCGCTACGGTCGATCGGGCTTGGCGGCGAGTCGACCGATTCGCTCAATCACTGGGCCGGAGACATCGTCCAGAAACATGGCCACCGGGGGGACTACCCGCAAGATCACACGTCGGCCGTGCGGCATGCTCGGGGGGTCTTTTATGTCGGCGACGGGCCGGTTCCGGACAGCCGCGTGGGGCTCGAGAGTGAACCCGCCGGGCCGGGCGCCTCCGGGAATTCACTCGATGACCCGGAGGCGATCGCGTTGCTGGCCGCGGCGAACTTTGCAGGCGGATTCGGATTCACGTTTCATTCTTCGGCGGGCGTGCGTGCCTGGTTGGGCGAGACGATCGACGAGATGCCGGGGTTTGCCGCCGTGCCGCGGGTGCATAGATACCTGCCGCCGGATCTGATGTCGGCGTACACCGTCCGGCTTCACGGGGGACTGCCCGGGAGTCCGCTCACGGATGCCGATGGGTTCCCTGGCGAGAACCGAGTGGACTCGGTCGTGACGGAAGACGGGCGTCGGTTCGTGACGCTTGTCTACGGCGAGGACGGCTACACCCGACTGCTCGCCCGTGTGCCGGTGCGGTTCTCCATCATGACCCCGGATACGGGTGAGGCGCACGCGTTCACCCTCCAGGCTGGGGAGTCCTTGGACGTGTATTACCGGGCAGGACGTGTGCTGGTAGGGGAGGTCCTGTGATGCCTGGCGCGGACCTCCCACGTGTGCGCCCGTCTGCGTCGGATCAGGTCGTGTCCTACTCGTCCAGCATGCCAGACACGTCGTACGCACCGACCTTGTTCTGAAAGAGATGCGGCACGATCACGCGCTCGTGCTCACGGTCGTACGCGTGGTCGGCAGCCACGTCGTCGCCGAAGTCCAAGAGAACCCGTACGTCGCCCGATGGCGCCACGTGGACGAGTTGGCCTTCGAGCACGTTGGTCAGGATGTAGCCGCCGCGACCGTCGAGCTCGATGCCGTCGATCGTGCCGACCGGTTCGGATGACAGGATGGTCTTCTCGCCGGTCGTCAGGTCGAGCGCAAACAGTCGCCCGGGCCCGCTCTCCGGGTCGGCCCCCTGTTGCATCGACCCGACCAGGAGACGACCGCCGTCCACCAGTAGCCCGTTGGGCGACTCGACGACCTCCCCTTCGGCGAACACCGAGGCGCTACCGTCCTTGATGGCGAAGATGCGATAGCCATTGGTGTCTGATACGTAGACGGTGCCGTCTGGGCCGGTCGCCACGTCGTTGAGAAAGACGGCACCCTCCACCGTGAGCCTGGAGGTGATCTCGGCACTCTCGATGTCAATGGCGATGACCTCGTCCAGGTCCGCCACCCACAGGGTGCCCTCGTGTGCCCGCAGTCCCTTCGGCGCATTGAGCCCGGTAACCCAGGTGGCGTCTATGACCTCCCCGTCTCGCGTGAGCCGAGCGATGTGTCCGGTTCCGTCCCGGTCGCCAGGATCTCCGTCGATGAGCGAGACGAACAAGACGTCGGACGCTTCGTCAAGAAACGCGCTCTCCGGCGCGTGCATCCCTTCCGACACCATCCAGACCGCGGCGGCAGCCTCGGCCGCGGGCGCGACGGCTTCCACAGGCGGCGGCGGCGGAGCTTCCGGCGCGTCGCTAGGGGCCGAGCACCCGAGAGAGAGAGAGCCGACCATGGTGGCGGCAGTGAGCACGCGGAGAGGTGTATGAGTCATGTGGGCCCTAGAGGAAATCGCACACGCGTGCCGGTCGATCGGCCACCGCGCAAGGTGGTCTTGGCGGACGCCGTGCGTCCGGGTGAACAGAATATTGGTG
>CAWWAF010000028.1:0-38720 GCA_963934795.1 uncultured bacterium | reverse complement strand
GCAGCTCCTGGTCTATGCGACCGGCGCCGAGATCTGTTTCGCAGACCGTGACGCGGTCGAGACCATCCTCACCAGCTTGCGCGACCGCGGCTATCCGATGCGTGCGATGATTAACGAGGTCGTGACGAGCGACCTCGTTAGGAGGCAGTAACCATGACGCTACCTGTCAACCGCCGTACTTTTCTCCGCGCCTCCGGCGTGGCGCTGGCACTCCCGATGCTCGAGTCGATGCACCCTGCGCTGGCCCGCGCGGCCGCGGCGTCGCCGAAGCGGATGCTGAGCATCTGCAACACGCTCGGGCTCTACTCGGATTCGTGGTTTCCGAAGGCGTCCGGCGCCGGATACGAAGCCACCGAGTATCTGTCGTTGATCGATGCGCACCGGGACAATTACACGTTGTTCTCTGGGTACGCGCACGAGGAGCAGAGCGGCCGGCAGCCCCACAACTCGGAGATCACGTTTCTCACCTCCGCCCGTCGGCCGGGACTCGACGGGTTCCGGAACACCATCTCCCTCGACCAGGTGGCCGCCAACAGCCTGGGCTACGTCACACGGTTCCCCTCGGTCGTCCTGGGCACGCTCACCGCGCAGAGCCAGTCGTTCACGACCAGCGGTGCCATGGTGCCGGCCGAAACCAGCCCGGCCGAGCTGTTTCGGAAGCTGTTTCTACAGGGCACGCCCGAGGAAATCGAACGCGAGGCGCAGAGCCTCGACGACGGCGGTAGTATCCTCGACCGGCTCAAGACGCAGACCACCGCGCTGCGCCGCCGCGTCAGCGCAACGGACCAGCAGACCCTGGACGCCTACTTCGAAGCGGTGCGAACCGCCGAGGAGGACCTCGGGGAGGTCAAGGCCTGGCAGCAGCGTCCGAAACCAGTCGTTGACCTGGCGCGGCCTGACGAGATTCCGAACCCGGCCGATCTCGTCGCCCGGGTCAAGGCCATGTTCAGTCTGATTCCGTTGATTTTCGAGACGGACTCGTCGCGGGTGGTCAGCATGATGATCCAGGACCACGGGGTGGTGCCGAATGTCCAGGGGGTCACTTCAGACCAGCACAGCCTGTCGCACCATGGACAGGACGACGCGAAAATCGGACAGTTGAAGAAGGTTGAGCACCAGCTTGTGGAAGCGTTCGGAGGCCTGCTGACGGATCTCGGCGCCAAGAGCGACGCCAACGGTCCGCTCCTCGACCAGACCACCGTGTTGTTCGGAAGCAACCTCGGCAACGCGAACGCGCACACCTCGACCGACCTGCCAATCCTGGTGGCCGGCGGTGGCTTCTCGCATGGGCAGCACATCGTCCATGAGGGTGAAAACGCCCCGCTCTGCAACCTGTACGTGACCATGCTCCAGAACCTGGGCGTCGAGAGCGACCAGTTCGGGCAAAGCACCGGCACCCTCACCTGGGGCTAGTACGCCAGAGGAGTCTTCGACGTGACACACCGAGAACTTGGTCTGACCGTCTTGGTGGCGCTCGCACCAGGCGTCGCCTCGGCTCAGTCGTTCCAGGACGATCTGAAGCCGCTCGTGCGAGCCTCGTGTGTCAGGTGCCACGGGGCCAGCACCGTCACCCCGCTCAACCTCGAGCGATTGGGATTCGACCTCACCGATCGCGAGACGTTCCGCACCTGGGAGAAGGTGTACGAACGGGTGGACCGCGGCGAAATGCCGCCGGCGTCCATGCCGCGACCCGACCAGGCCGTGGTCGACACGGCGCTTGGGTCGTTGAAGCGGGCACTCGTCGACGCGAATCTGGCGGCACGGCACGACCAACGGACCCCGCTCCGTCGGTTGACGCGGCTCGAGTACGGACACACGGTCTCCGACCTCCTGCACATCGACGAAGAAATCGGGTCCGGACTGGCGCAAGGGCTGCCAGCCGAGGCGGACTCCGGCGGATTCGATACGGTCGCGGCGAACCAGAGTATGTCGCCGCTGCACGTGCAGAGCTATCTCGAGGCGGCCGACCGGGCGCTCGACGCGGCCATCGTGTCCGGTCCGCCACCACCGACCGAGCCCTATGTGATCGACTACGCGAAGTCCGAGTATCTCTACGGGATGAGCGTAGCGAAGGGCCTCGGCCTCGGCATCGTCAAGCAGCTCGACGACGCGTACGTCGCCTTCTTCGACTTCGGCTCCACCTACACCTTCCTCAGCATGCGAGAAGGTTTCGGTGTCCCCTACCCGGGGCGGTATCGCGTGAGCGTCGAGGCCTATCCCTATCAGGCGGACACGCCGGTCGGGTTGATGGTGTACAAAGGGCGGCTCCCGGGCGCAGCGGCCTCGCTCGACGAATTGATCGGGACGTTCGAATTCGTGGGTGAGACGCCGCGGACCGTCTCGGTGACACCGTTCCTACGTCCGGGCCAACTCATCGGTGTCTCGCCGGCCGACCTCGACTTCCCTGAGGGCACCCATCGGGGCATGTTCTACCCCGCCAACCCGTCCGACGGCTACTCCGAAATCCTGAGGGACTTTCCCGGTGAAGGGCTTGCGCTGAAATCAATGACGATCGAGGGGCCGCTGCTGAACAGTTGGCCTCCACCGAGCACCCGTCAGTTGCTGAAGGGGGTCACCTTCGACGAGGACGGTGAGATCCGGCTTACGAAGGCACCCTACGCGCATGTAGAAGAGATCGTGGCCGCGTTCGCGCCGCGCGCGTTCAGACGACCGGTCAGTGCAGACGAACTGGCGGCCTTCGCGGGTCTGGCGCGTCCGTTGATCGACGATGGTCGACCGTTCGTCGAGGCCCTGCGGGTGCCGCTACGCGCCATCTTGAGTGCGCCCCAGTTTCTGTATCATGCCGGTGAACCGGGCCCCCTCGACGACTTCGGGCTCGCGACGCGGCTCTCCTACTTCCTGTGGCGAAGCATGCCGGACGCCAGGTTGCTCGACCTCGCCGGTTCGGGACGACTCTCAGACCCTACCGTCCTCAGCGCGCAGGTGGACCGGATGCTGGACGACCCGAAACGGGCGCGATTTGTCGAAGACTTCACGGGGCAGGCATTCCGGCTCTACGAATTGAAAGCGACGTCACCAGACCCTGGGCTGTACCCCGAGTATGAGGACCGGCTGGGGCAGGCGATGGCCCAGGAGACCCAGCTCTTCTTCGGCGAGCTCCTCGGCGAGAACCTAGGCGTCGGCAGTCTGATTGACGCCGACTTCACGTTTTTGAATCGTCGGCTGGCCGACCACTACGGTGTGCTAGGCGTCGAAGGGCAGAAGATGCGGAAGGTACCGCTGCCAGCCGACAGCCCACGCGGCGGCCTGCTGACCCAGGCCAGCATCCACAAGATCACGTCCAACGGCACCAGCACCTCACCCATCCCCCGGGGCAACTTCGTGCTGGCTAATATTCTGGGTCGGCCCGCACCACCGCCTCCGCCGGGAGTCGGCACGGTCGAGCCAGACACGCGCGGGACTACGACCATCCGGGAGCAGCTCGACGCCCACCGTGCGAGCCCGGTCTGCGCCAACTGCCACCGCACCATCGACCCGCCAGGATTCGCCATGGAGTCGTTTGACCCGATCGGCGGGTTCCGGACGAAGTACCGGGTGGCTCAGGGCGAGATGACCACCAAGGCGAGGGACCTGGACTACACGTCCGCGCCGTACGGTGAGGGTGCCCCGGTGGACGCCAGCGGTGTCACGCCGGATGGTGACCCGTTCACGAGCATCACGGAGTACAAGCGGCTGCTGCTCGAAGGCGAGCTGGATCAAGTGGCCCGCCATCTCACCTCGCAGTTGCTGGTCTTCTCCACTGGCGCGGAGGTCGAATTTGCGGACCGAGACGCGGTCGAAGAGATCGTCGAGCAAGGCCGTCGCGACGGTCATCCGGTCCGAGCCATGATTCACGCGATCGCCCAAAGCGACCTGTTCCGACAGCGATGAATTGATACGACACGGCGGACTGGGGTGTGACACACGGCTACGCCGTGCGTCACACCTGCACCACTGCGTAAGAGGAGAGCTAATGACAGTTCGATGCCACAGATGTGTCCTGACCGTACTCGCGCTCGTTGTAGTCGCCGTGTCGACCGATGCCGCGGCCCAGGACGCATCGCCGCATAGGGCCAACACCACGAAATTCACCATCGTCGATGTCGAGGGCACCAAGCCGTTCTACGAAGAGCTGCTTGGCATGAAGGAGCTCAACCGCTTTGTCACGGAAGATCTCACCGAGCCGTTCATGGGGTTTGACCAGGGCGGTCGTATCGGGCTGCTGGCATTCGCCGAGAACGAGAACCTGGCGAAGACGCCCCTTCCCGTATCGGTCGTCTCTGTGCCCGACCTCGATGCGGTGGCGGCGCGATTCGAGGCCGCACGATATCCGATCCAGATCATCTCTGGCGAGGCGACCGGCGGCGTGCGTCTCGGCATCGCCACCGACCCGAGTGGGAACACCATCGAGTTGGTCGAACGCGAGGGCCTGCCGGCGGTGGCCGGCGCCCGGCTGATCGTCGACGACCGCCAGCAGGTTGAAGATTTCTTTGTCCGGATCTTTGGTGTCGAACCAGGCGAGCGAATCAAGACAGACACGTTCGACGAAGTATTCATGAACTTCGGCGAGGGCATGTTCGTCGCGTTGTTCGAACCGACGGACGCGGCCGCGTTTCCACGAAGTGAGCAGCCGGTGGTCGCGATCTATTCGACCGACTTCGATGCGGTGCTCGCTCGTGTCAAGTCCGGCGGACTCCGGGTCAGGGAGTTCGGCCAAGGCATGTTCCTGGCCAACGATCCGTCGGAAAACGTGGTCGAGGTCGTACGCCAGACCGCTCAGTGAGCCAGTCCACTGGAACTACGGTCGGCCAGGTCGCGTGACCGGCACAACCGGTACAATCGACAGGACTATGGACACCGACGCCGGAACCCTGGGCGCCGCCATCGCGTCACAACCGGCCTGGCTGCAGGCCTGGGTGATGGCCATGGTCGTCGTCCATCTCCTTGCGGTGGTATTCGCCGCGACCCGCACACCCGAGGGTTGGCGCGTCCGACCTGAACCGCTCGCCATCCTAGTCAGCTTTCTTGCCGCCGGCGTGTTCATGGGCTGGCTCTACGAGCAGTACGGCTACGTCCGGCTGCTCGGCCTCGCCCATCTGGTGTTCTGGACCCCGGTCTACCTCTGGGTGCTTACCCGTCGTAGAGACCCGGCCCCCGGCTCGCTCTTTGGCAAGTACCTGGTGGTGTATCTGTTGACCGCCGGCCTCTCACTCGTCGTCGATGCGATCGACCTGGTCCGGTATCTCTCCCGGACCGCCTAGCCGCCAGCCCCCTCCGATTCCACACGCACCGGCGCATTCTTCCATGGCATTCAACACCAATCGCGTGGCGCGGCTGTTGCTCATCGTCAGCCTCTCTGCATCGTGGGCCGTGGCCGCTCAGCCCGCGGAACCGGCCGGGCGACCAACCGTACGACCGACGCGAATTGACCAACCACCGATCATCGACGGCGTGCTCGACGACGCCATCTGGACGAGGTCGACCGCCATCACGGATTTCGTTCAACAGGCGCCACTGGACGGCGCCGCCGCCACCGAGCAGACGCGGGTGCTGGTCGCCTACGACAGCCAGAACCTCTATCTGGGTTTCCAGGTCCGCTATACCGATCCAGCGATACTGCGAGCGAATCGGGTCGACCGCGACCAGGCGGGCCAGGACGACCTGATGACCGTGTATCTCGACCCGTTCCTGGATCAGCAGCGGGCGTATGTCTTCGACGTCAACGGGTATGGGGTGCAGGGTGACGGGATCGTCCTGACCAATACCAGCGGAGGCTCCCGGGGACGCGGCCGCACCAGCGGCGGTGGAAGTGGACGGGTGGGGATCCCCGGCACCGACAGGTCCTGGGACGCGCTGTTCTTCACGGAGGCCACCCTCGTCGAGGACGGCTACACAGCAGAGATGGCCATCCCTTTCAAAAGTCTCCGTTATCCCCAGCCGGAGGCTGGGGCCGCGCATCGATGGGGATTTCAGATAGTCCGAGCGATAGGCGGCAAGAACGATGAGCGCGACGTCTGGTCCCCCATGTCACGGGACGTGGCCGGGTTCCTGGCCCAGATGGGGATCATGGAAGGCATGACGGAGGTCTCGACCAGCCGGAACCTGGAACTCCTTCCCACGGTAACGGCGCTTCGATTCGAGTCTCTCGACGAGACGACCGGAGGTACCACGACCGACCTCACCCCTGAAGCTGGACTCAACATCAAATACGGGGTCAGCTCCAACCTCACCGCCGACATCACCTTCAATCCGGACTTCTCGCAAATCGAAACCGACTTGCCGCAAGTCGCCGTCAACCAGCGATTCCCGCTGTTCTTCCCGGAGTTGCGGCCTTTCTTCCTGGAGGGGCAGGAAATTTTCCAGGTTTTTTCGCCGCTCAACTGGCTGAATACCCGCACCATCGTCGACCCGCGCTACGGCGCCAAGCTCACGGGCAAGGTGGGACGAACTGCTGTCGGTCTGCTCGTGGCCAATGATGCGGCGCCGGGACGAGGCCGTGACGCCACGGACCCGGCGGCGGGTAAGAACGCTCAGGTCTTCGTGGGACGCGCCCGCTACGACCTCTACCCCGAATCGTATGTAGGCACGCTGGTGACGGACCGCCAGTTCCTCGACGGATACAGCCGGGCCGCTGGGGTCGACGCACAATTCCGCCTGGGCCGAACCGGTCAGTTGAACTTCATCGGGTTTCAGACCCTCAATCGAGCCCAGGATGGGACCGAGACCAGCGGCCCGGCGTGGGCCGTCTTTTTGCAGAAGAACGGCCGAAATCTTCGACTGTCCACATTGAACGGGAGCACGGACCCCGACCTGCGCACCGACCTCGGCTTTGTGCGGCGGGTCGATACGCGTAGCCACCGACACACGGTGGGTTACCGCTGGTGGTCGGACGGGTGGCTGATCAACTGGGGCCCGCGCTTCACCTACGAACGGATCTGGGACTTCGATTGGATCGCCCAGGACGAGCGATTTGATACCGGTCTCGACTTTACCTTCGCTCGCAACGTCACGGCTGGACTGGTCGCCGAACGCGCGCTCGAACGGTTCGCGGGCGTGAACTTCCGGAAGTCGACGTACGGCGTCAGAACCAGCGTCAACGCCAGTCGACGCGTGGGCGTCAGCGGTCGCCTCGACTGGGGTGACCAGATCTTCTTCAGCGACCAGCCGTTCCTCGGCCGTGGCGCACGCGTGGGACTCAACATCACCATGCGTCCGGTGGCGCGCCTGCAGACCGACATGGACCTGACCACCAGCCGCCTCGTAGACACGCGAGGCGGAAACCTCGAAGTGTTCGACATCAAGCTCATCAGGGCGTTGACCACGTTTCAGTTCACCGAGCGCTTGCTCCTTCGGAACATCACGCAGTACGACACCTTTGCGAAGACTCTCAGACTCAACATCCTCGCCACGTATCGGATCAACGCGGGAACGGCCTTCTTTCTGGGATATGACGACCACTACCGACAGCGCGATCAGTTCGAGTCGTTCGATGACGAGGTCCGGTTAGCCACGGACCTCTTGCGCACCAATCGCGCCGTGTTCACGAAGCTCCAGTATCTGTTCAGGTACTGAACGGACACGGCGCCCCTTGCACGGCCACGGGCGCGTGCGGTGAGGTAGCTCGGTCCCATCGCGACCACGCTCGTCTTTGGGCCCGCCTCGTGGTATTTTCGGCCCACCTATTGAGTCCAACCTGGAGGAGTGCGCTTATGACAACTAGACAAGTGACCCGCAAGCTATTGCTCGGCGCGTGCGCGGCGGCGTTGATGGGCCCGGGTGTGTCGAGCGCCCAGGACGCACCGCAGACAGGATGGGGCGCACCGGACTTGCAGGGCGTCTGGGATTTTCGCACCATCACCCCGCTCCAACGTCCCGAAGACCTCGGCGACAAAGCGTTTCTCACCGAGGAAGAAGCGGCGCAGCGCGAGCAGGGCGCCGTGGACAGAGCGGCGTCGCTGCTGAACCGAGAGGCCCAGCGGACGGAAGCCGGTGGGAATGTAGGCGCCTACAACGACTTCTGGATGGACCAGGGCACGAAGGTCATCGAGACCCGTCGCACCTCGCTCATCATCGATCCGCCAAACGGTCGGTTGCCGGCCCTGACCGCGGCCGGCGAAGCACGTGCGCGGATGGATCGCGGCTCGTTCACCGTCGACTCGCCAGCGACCTACACCGATCTCAACACCTACGACCGCTGTATCCAGGGGTTCAACGCCGGCCCGCCCATCGCGCCGGGCGGCTACAACCAGAACGTACAGATCTTCCAAACACCAAACCACCTGGTCATGATGACGGAGATGGTGCACACCGTGCGCGTCATTCCGATTGATGGACCTCCCCAACTGAACGCCGACGTGCCTCAGTGGTCTGGCGACTCGCGCGCCCACTGGGAGGGCACCACCCTGGTCGTCGAGACCGCCAATTTCGCACAGAAACGGAGCTGGCGCGGTTCGACCAACGGGATGACTTTGGTCGAGCGGTTCGAACGCGTCGATGACACGACGATCGAGTACGAGTACACGGTCACGGACCCGGAGACCTGGACGGCGCCGTGGACGGTCAACCTGCCGATGCGCCTGAACCCGGAAGCGATGTTCGAGTATGCCTGCCACGAGGGCAACTACGCGATGGATGCGATGCTCGCAGGGGCACGAGTCGACGACCGTGAGGCCGGCGGCCAGTAGCTCGATTGACAGTCGCGAGAGCACGAGCCCGGCGCTCTCCCCTACCGGAGAGCGCCGGGCTTTCTTGGTTCTGCTTCCGGTGCCGCCGCAGCGGAACCGCTTTGGCCATATGATCCACTGATTCCATACATCAACGCGGACCTAGACTCGTGCATCACTCACAAAGGAGCAGTCACGTGAAACACCCGATTATCGCTCTCGTCGTCGGCCTCGTCGGCCTCGGATTTGCCGGAAGCGCGAGCGCCCAGGAAGACGGGCCTTGCGGGCCTGCCGGCGATCTCTCCTCTGATTTCTCACGCAATGTCGCGGCCGATTCGCGCTGCTTCGAGCTCCGCATGTACACCGCCGAACCGGCGGTCGGCGGCAAAGGTGGGATCGACAACCTGCACCAACGCTTCCGCGAGGGCGAGATCGCCTTGTTCGAGAAGCACGGCGCCGAAATCGTTGCCTCGTGGCAACGGCTCGACAATCCGAACACCTTGGTGTGGATGCTGGCCTACAAGGACCGCGCGCATCGCGATCAGGTGTTTGCCGATTTTCGTGAAGATCCGGCCTGGACCGTGCTCAGGGCGAAGTATGACGTGCCGCTCAGCATCGAGGCCTACATGATGAGTGCGTCGAACTACTCGGCGCTGAAGTAGCGAGGCGAGTGAGTAGCGGGGCAAGGGGACCGCCCTTGCCCCGCTGCCCCCACAATCGTCTAGCGTGCCCCCGGCGCGAAGCCTCCAGGCGACGTTGCGACCACGCCCTATCTGGCCGCCCGACCGACGTACTGCTGAAACACGCGCTCAACCAGGTCATCCACCCCGGGCACAAATGCCACCGCGAGCACGGTGAGCACCAACGCGACCGCTATGCCTCGATAGAAATTTTTCATAGGACGGCTCCAATCGACACTAGCGCCGAGGCGCCGCTTCAAAGACCCAGGCGTCGCCAGCTTCAACGACGGCCCGAGTCGTCTGAGACGGATACTTGCTGGTGATGGCGGCGCTGATGCCGTCAAGGATGGGGCCGGACTCGATACGTACCAGCTCACGCTCGTACCGGGTCCCATCAATCCGCATCACCGCGCGGCCGTCGCGCTCGGCCTGCACCGGCCACCGCTTCCACAACTGCCCGACGGTGCTCCCCATGTAGCCGGACCACACATAGAGTTTGCCATCGAACTCCGCGATCCAAATGCGCCGTGACGTCGGCGGATCCAGCAATTGCATCTCGATGGTCGGGATGTCTTTCACGAAGCGCCAATCCGGCTCCGCCCCAGCATGCAGCTCGCCGGAGACCAGCGGACCGCCAGAAAACACCCGGTTCGGGCCATCCGCGAAACGCTGCTTCACCGCTGCGGTGGCGACTGCGGCCGCCGGGATCAGCAGAAGACACACGAGAATTGTGAGTGCTCTCTTCACTATGTTCATGCAACTGCCCCTAGACCGATGGCACCGATTCGACCGTGGACCATCCTTGTGGCAGCGATCATACCGTCACTCCAGGCAGGGGACGCCTCCTAACGCGGCGGCTCGCAATCGAAACAGAGCGCGCCCGGCTCCTTCACCGGAGCCTCCGGGGTGCCGTCGACCGCTCGAGCGCCGCGCAAGATGTTCTCGAGCGCGTAATTGCCCTCGTGGCACGCGACCTCATAGACCAGCCCCTCAATCTTGCGCATCGAAACCGCGACCGTGTACGGCTCAGTCCACTTTGTCGGATCGTCCAGCGTGAATTCATAGCTGATCAGGCCGTCACTCTCACGCGTGAAGCGTTCTTCCATCCGGCATATCCCGAGCCCGGCCCCGACCTGCTGCAACAGATTCGAAAAGTCCGTGGTCTCCACCACCAGCGTGTCCCCATCCCAGTGGCCGCGCGTATCGCCCAACCATTGACGGATGCCATGCGGTGCATCGTCGGGATCCAATGGAATGATCCGCCAGACGCGGTTGCTCTCGCCGTAGATCGCGACATGATCGGGTGTCTGGAAGAACTGGACCGTGCTGTTGTACGGGAGTGGGATGAACGGCAGGCCGTGCACGGTCAGGCAGCGGTCGCCGTACCCATCTCCAGGTGGTCATCGGCCGGCATGGTGGCGCCAAACCCCTTGCGCAACTTGGCCTCCGCCGCGCCAGCCGGGGTCAGCGCCGGGAATCGCCCGTTCGGCGGGTCAATAATGAGCGAGGTGCGTCGGCCCTCGACCACTTTCGTGCCCCAATCCATCCAAAAGTTGTTGTAGGCGCCAACGTTTTCCCCCGCTTGGGCTCTGCGGGCGGGAGCCTCGGCCGCACCTAGGTCGCGCGCCTCGGCCCCCTGCTCGAGGGTCGCGGCTTCTTCCGCGGTCAGATATTCCCGGTCGGCGTATTGCTCGGGGCGCTGCATCGGCGTGATGGTGGCGTAGTCAAAGACGCCCTGCAAGTCTGGGTCGCCCCAAGCGGTTCGCGGTGTCACGGTCTCTGGCGTCTGGGCCCAGGCCGCGAGCGGGGTCAGCACGAGCAGCGCGACCGCCGCGCACTTCTGTCCGAAGTCGAACATTCCAATCTCCTGGTTTCGGCAAACACATTCAGCGCTGGCGCGCACCCCGTGCGCGATTGAGTCAGCGGTGCCTGCCGCATAGCCCTACCTGGGCATCATATCGACATGTAAGTGTTTACTCACCTTAAAACTAGGAGACGTCCGTCCGAGACACCCGCCGTGTGGGACCGGCGCGCGACCTCTCCTCCTGGCACGAGGGGTGACAAAGTAAGCAAAGACTTACTGCTTCACCAGAGGATCTCTCATGCTCAGAACTTGCGTAATGTCGACGCTTCTTGTCGTAGCCGGCGTGTCGGTCGTGCTCTCAGCGCAACCCGGTTTTACCCCACCGCCGCTCCGGCTTGAGCCCCTCGAAGACAAGCTCTACGTGCTTCACGGTGGGTGCATGTGCGGAAACACGCTGTTTTACATCGCCGACGGCGGTGTGGTCATGGTCGACACCAAGGTGTCCTGACAGGGCGAGGCCATTCTGGAGCAGCTTCGCACGGTCACGGACAAGCCGATTGCGATGATCATCAACACGCACACGCACTTCGACCACACCGGGAGCAATACGGAGTTCGGGGCCATCGACCAGATCGTGGCGCATGAGAACGCCAAGGCCAGCCTGATGAAGACGAGTTGTCCTCCCGTGACCAACTGCGACGCGTTCAAAGGCGACAATGCGTCATTTCTACCGAACGTCACCTTCAGCGACACCCGCAGCCTCACGATCGGCACGGACCAGATTGACCTGTACTACTTCGGCCCCGGACACACGGACGGTGACACCTGGATCGTGTTTCCCGACATTCGGGTGGCGATGGGAGGAGACTTGTTCGGTGCCAAGGGCGTGCCCTTCATCGACGTCGACAACGGTGGTACCGCCATCGGTTATGCCAAGACGGTGGCGAACGCCGTCGAAGGTCTGAAGAACGTGGACACCGTGATCTCCGGTCACGTGGAGGCCTATCCCTGGGACGACCTCGTCCGCTATGTGGAGTTCCACCAGAATCTCGAGACATACGCGCTCGCAGGCCTCAAAGCCGGGCAATCCGCGGCCGAGGTGGCCGCCGCCTACACCTCGCCGGCCTCTCTCACCGACTTCTCGTTCACGGAACCGTTCGCGACCAACTTCATCCAGTTGCTGTCCGACGAGGTGAGCGCTCCGTAGACTCCGCCGCTGGCTAGGCGGCCATGCGCATCGGCTGGCAGACGACGCACAATGCCATTACACTGCACACGTCTGACTTGCGAGTTTCAACGACTATGACGAACGCGGCCTCGGCGGCAAAGCCGAAGACCCCCCCCACCGCCCGGAAGCGGATGACAGCGGACGAGCGACGGGGTCAACTGATTGACTCGTCCATCGCCCTGTTTGGCCGACACGGATTCAGCGGCACCACCACCAAAGCGCTCGCATTCGCCGCCGGCGTCAGCGAAGCCACCATTTTCAAGCACTTCCCGACGAAGGTCGACCTGTATACGGCGGCGTTCGAACGACGCACCGCGGTGGGGACCACGGAGCTCATTGCCACGCTGCAAGGTCACAGGGACCGGGGTGAAGACGAAGAGCTGTTGCGAGTCGTCACTCGCGCCATCCTTTTCGGATTCGACCTGGACCGAGACCTGCATCGCATGCGGCTCTACCTTCAACTCGAGCAAGAGACGGAAGAGAACGAACAGTTGCAGGCTGGGCTCAGGCACTACGCATTGTCCATTTTTCTCGAACGCTATGTGGAACAGCGACAGGCCGAGGGAGCGTTCGCTCCGGGTGATCTGAATCTTCTCGCGTCCCTGCTGACGGCCATTCCAGTCCAATACGCCACAGCCACGAAGTTGTACGGCATGAGCGCTGACGTCCCGGACGAGGAGGTTGTGGCGACGTACGCCAGATTTATTCTCGCTGGTCTACGCGGTGGTCACTCTGCAGGCGCCACGCCACGAGCCGGCCAGTAGCGCCCGCCCCGGCGATCAGCCGGTGAGCCCGATGGGCGCCGCCAGCAACTGGTCAGGAATACCAAACGCATCGACCAGTGAGACGGCGTGGGGCCGCAGTTGCGCCAGCAACATGTTGACGGCGGTGCGGATCGCCTTGGCCTTGGTCGCGTTGATGTAGCGCTGTTCGAGAAACCACCCCCGGTCCTGCTCGATGTGCCACAGCGCATAGAGGACGCAGACCTGATCCAGCAGTTCCCGGTCCTCTCCCTCGTCGACGTCGCGCACCGCCGCCTGGAACGACTCCAGCACCAGCCGTTGCGCATACGCGTCGGCCAGCGTCAGCAGGTGATCCTGCACCTCGATGAACGCGGCGAAGGAGTCCATGCCACCGTCGACACGGCCCTTGAGGCGGCGCGCAGCGGAGATCAAGAGGCTGCGCTCACGGTCGCGGAACAGTTCGGCATGGACGTTGGGGTCCAGCAGGTGGCGGGTGTCGTTCTGATACCGCGTGATCGGGTTCACTTCACCAATGCGGACCTCGACGCGTTCGGCGAGTTTGCCGAGCAGCCCGAAGAAATCCAGATGCGAGAACTCCTGACGATAGCCGGCGAGGAGACTCTTTGCCGCCTGTAGTCTGAGGACCGTGTTGTCCCCCTCGAATGTCGTGAAAATATCCGAGTCGGCCTTCAGCAGCGCGAACCGATTCTCCGCCCGATAGCCCTCGCCGCCGCACGCCTCACGCGCCTCTTGAATCGATCGGGTGGCATGGGCGGTACTCATCGCCTTCAACGCCGCCGCCTCCGCCTCGATCTCCTGGGCGTCGGCACCCTCTGGCCGCTCGCCGTAGCGTTGCGCCAGGTCGTGCAACGCAAAATTCAGGGCGTAGCAGGTGGCCAGGTGCGGAAGCAGCCGTCGCTGGTGGGACAGGTAATCCAGCACCGGCACCTCGGGCTGGTCCTTGGGTCCGAACTGACGCCGCCCGGCGCCGTAGCGCACCGCGATGGTGAGCGCGCTCTTCGCCGCGCTCAGCCCTCCTGATGCGACACCAATCCGTCCACCGACAAGCGTCCCCAGCATCGTAAAGAACCGGCGTGACGACGACGGAATCGGGCTGGCATAGGTGCCATCGCGGGCGACCTGGGCAAACCGAGTCAGCAGGTTCTCGCGAGGAATGCGGAGGTCGTCAAACCAGATACGGCCGTTGTCGACACCGTTGAGACCCAGCTTGTGGCCGCTATCGCCGAGTCGCACGTCGGGACTCGTATCACCGGCCTCGTCTCGGATGGTGACGAGAAACGCGTGCACGCCGTGGCTCTGCTCACCAATGACCAGTTGGGCGAAGACGGTCGCCATCCGCGCGTGCGCCGCCGCGTTGCCGATCCACTCTTTGTGATCCGCCTCCGTTGGCGTGTTGACGACGAACTCCTCGGTCGTCGGGTCATACGTCGCCGTGGTCTGCAGGTCGCGCACGTTCGAGCCATGCCCACGCTCGGTCATCGCGAAACACCCCGGCAATGCGAGCGAGCCGGCATCCGCGAGATACTTCCGTTTCTGCTCGTCCGATCCCAACGCGCGTATGGCGCCGCCGAACAGCCCGAACTGCACCCCGAATTTGATGGTCAGACTGAGGTCGTGATACGCAATCGTCTCGAACGCCGCGATAAACGCCTCGAGATCACCGCTGCCACCGGCGTAATCAGGGAATGCGACCGCCCCAATCCCCTCGTCGGCCAGCCGCTGCGTCCATCCGAGTACGACCTCTCGCATCGCCTCCTTGGGCGTTTCGGTGTCTGGATAGCGGAACGCCGGCTCACAGAGCAGCGAACGGACCCGGTCGCGCAGAGGCGCCAGCCGACCGTCCAGAATCGCCTGCAGCCGGTCGACATTCAGCGCCACCAGCGCCTCTGGCGCCGTCGGCGAATCAGCCGGGTCGGCCAACGGCGGACGCTCACCCACCAGTTCACGCACCGCCTCACGGCCGACGACCCCCAGCGCGTCCTCGATCTCGGCCAGGGCACGACGCGCCTCATCCGTCGGTCCGTCCACCCCGGCCAGCGTCGCCATGTCCACGCCAAGCTCGGCCAGTGATTTCTGCGCAGCAGACGGAATCTCGTGCCCGGACGCCTTGATCTGCCTCACCCAGCGGTAGTACGTCGTGGCATCCGGCGGGTGGGCCGGGTCTAACCAGGCCGCCACCCGGTCGCGCTCGTCTGGGCTCAGCCAGTTCTGAGCGCTGACCCGCGCGTTGATCTGCGCGACCTGCGTGGGCGTCAGCAGGCCGTCGGCCCACGCAATGTACAGAAAGGGCAAGACAGACACGATGCCCGGTGAATACGGGAGCTCGTCTGCAGCGGAGATGGTGTCTGGCATGTGTCAACTCAGAGTGGGTACGGAGTGGCGGGAAGCCGTTCGGCCGGGATCCCCGATTGCGCGGTGTGTTCGCTGGGAGGCAATGGCGCTCAGTCGAGAAAGGACCGTGCCCAGCGCTCCAGCACCATCAGACTGAACAATTGGTGCGCGTGGTTGTCGGTTCCGGCGAGGTGCTCATCGACCCGCCGCGTCACCTCCGCCGGCTCGAACCATCCCCGGCGCCGGGTCTGTTCCGGGCCGAGCAGATCTTGCATCATCGGCGCCCACTCGCGCCGAAGCCAGGTTTTCATCGGAATCGAAAACCCCTCTTTCGGCCGCGTGAGCACAGACTCGGGGAGCAGATCGGACATCGCGCGCTTGAGCACGTGCTTCCGCTCTCCCTGACGGATTTTCAGATGACCAGGCATGGAGAACGCCAACTCCATGACGTCCGTGTCCAGAAACGGTGCGCGTGTTTCGAGCGAGGTCGCCATACTCATCCGATCGACCTTCACCAGAATATCGTCGTTCAAATACACCTGCAGATCGGCATAGAGCTGCCGGTTCAGGACATCGTCCGTATGGGCGCCCCGCAGGTGGCGCCGGATCGGCGCGTAGACATCGCTGTCGACCAGCGCGCTCTGAAGCGCCGGCGCATACAGGCGCCGCTTCGCACCCGCGTCGCAGAAGGTCATCCATCGGTACTGGGCAATCGCGCTCGGCGCGCTCGCCAAACCCTGCGTAAAGCGCCGCACTTTGTTGAACAGCCCCTTCTTCTTCTCGCTGGGCGGCAAGAGGGCGCTCACCGCCGCAAGCCACGGCATGGCCGCGTCCGGCACCACCATCCCGATGCGACGGGCCAGTGCCTCAGCCTGGTAGGTGTCGTAGCCCCCGAACAACTCGTCGCCACCGTCTCCGGACAGCGCCACCGTCACATGCGCGCGGGCGGTCTGGGCCACGAGGTAGGTCGGAAACAGGGAGACGTCCGCGAACGGCTGGTCGAAGTGCGTCACGAGCTGCTCGAACAGGTCGGACAAATCGGGGTTCACCATCCCCTCGCGGTGGTTGGTGCCAAAGCGGGCCGCGACCTCCCTGGCGTACGGCAGTTCGTTGTAGCTCGCGGCTTCGAACCCCATGCTGAAGGTATTGACCGAGCCACCGCCGGCCCTCTCGCTCATCAGGCCGACGATCGCGCTCGAATCGATGCCGCCAGACAGAAAGGCCCCCAGCGGGACGTCGGACATCATCTGGCTCGACACCGCGCGACCCAGCGTCTCGCGGAGCGCCGCCGCCGCGTCGTCCTCGGTCCACTCGCGCACCGCTACCGAGGCCACGTCCCAGTACCGCTCCACCTTCACGGCGCCGCGCTCGTAGATCAGGTAGTGCGCCGGCGGCAGGGCGCGAACGTCTGTGAACAACGTGCGCGGGGTCAGGACGTACTCGTAGGTCAGAAACTGGTCGAGCGCCTCGACGTCGACCTCACGCGACACCTCCGAGTCCACCAGGAGCGCCTTGATCTCGGAACCGAAGAGCAGGCGGCTCGGCGTCTGCGCGTAGTACAACGGCTTCTCGCCGGCTCGGTCGCGAGCGGCAAAAAACCGTCGGTTCTGCCCATCCCAGAGTGCGAACGCGAACATACCCCGCAGTCGACCGAGCACCTCGATCCCGAACTCCTCATATCCGTGCAGGATGACCTCGACATCGGACCGGCTCCGAAAGCGGTGCCCCCGGGCGATCAGCTCCTCACGCAACGGGGCGTGGTTGTAGATCTCGCCATTGGCCACGAGTTGGATGCTGTCGTCTTCGCTCGAGAACGGCTGATGGCCGCCCTCGACGTCAATGATCGACAGTCGCCGCATGCCGAGACCCACGCCGGGCTGCACCCGGGTCCCTTCGGCATCCGGTCCCCGGTGACGCAACGTCTCCACCATCTTGCCGAGCGCGGCCGGGTCCACCGGGCGCGCGGGTTCACGTTCGACGATGCCGGCGATTCCGCACATGGGTGTATCTGGGGGGGCCTGCCGCGACGTGGTCTCGCCGCGCGGGAAGATCGCCACGATGGTACATTGCAGTGGCGGAACAGCGCCAGCCCGCACCAGGCAGAAAGCACCGATGACCCCATGACGCGTCTCCATAGACTCCTGTTACCCGCCGTGTTCACCGCTGCCGCCTGCGGCGGACCGGATGTTGACGCGCTGCTGCCCCCGTTTCGCGCGGAGCTCCAACGATTGGCGGCGGAGGCCGAGCGCACTGATCAGATCGCCGTCACTGGGGAAGATGGATGGGTGTTCTTCGGTCCGGAGCTCCGCCATCTGAGTATCGGAAGGTTCTGGGACACCGACGCGACCGCCGCCTCCCGAGCCGTGCGCTCAACCGAGGCGGACCCACTCCCCGCGATTCAGGATTTCAAGCGCCAGCTCGACGACCTGGGAATCGAACTGTTGCTGGTTCCAGTGCCGCCCAAAGCGACCATCTACCCCGAGAAGATCTCCGCGGCGCTCTCCATTCCGATTCCCGTGCCCCGGCTCGATCCGGCGCATCAGGAGTTCTACGACCGCCTCCGAGCCGATGGCATCGACGTGCTCGATCTGACGGACCTGTTCATCAGAGACCGCTTCCACCCCGAGGGACCGTTGTATTGCCGCACCGATACCCATTGGTCCGGCACCGGATGCACGGTGGCGGCGACCGCGATTGCGGACGCGGTACAGTCACGTCCGTGGTACGAGGCGCTCGACACGGTCCCCCTGGGCGCGGCCTGGTACACCACGACCATCACCGGCGATCTGGCTCGCGAGGGCGGGAGCCCCGCCGGCCGCGAAGAGTTGCGGCTGCGAGGAATCGTGGCACAAGGCCAGCGCCCCGCTCCGGTCGGAACGGATGAACGCAGTCCGATCGTGCTCCTCGGGGACAGCCACAACAGGGTCTTCAACGGGGGTGACGATATGTACGCAACCGGCGCGGGTCTCCCCGATCAACTGGCATTCGAGCTGGGTCTGGCGCTCGACGTCGTTGCCGCCCACGACTCCGGCGCCACGTCCGCACGCGCCGACCTGGTCCGGCGCGCCCAAGCCGACTCTGGCTACTTGACGGGGAAGCGGCTGGTCATCTGGTGCTTCGCGGCACGCGAATTCACGGAACGCGACGGCTGGCCCATGGTGTCGATCGTCCCATAGTGGCGGGCACGCGCCGCCGAATCCTCTGGCCGTTTCACCGCATCTAACGGACCACGGGCAGCTATCGGCGACGGGTGCCAACCACCGTGTCGACCTAGTCAAGCATGCCCTATTGAGAGGTATCCTGTGACGGCAATCAACTCTACGACACGCGGTCTTGGACGACGAGTGCGCCCGACGCGGGCGACGCCAGGTGCCGTCGTCATCGTGCTGGCGGGACTGGCCAGTGCCTGCGGGGGAGACGCCCCTCCCACCGCGCCCTCGCCCCTCGACGGCCCTGCGGCGCCAACCGCCGCCGCTGTGCGCGGTATGGGCTCCCCTGTGGCCATCAACGCGTTCGCCACCGCCGCTGATACGCCGACCTTGAAAGTGACCGCGCCCACCCCCTACGCGCCAATGAACGACGCCGTCGTCCCGAGCCTGGACCCAACCTTGAGCGTCACGATGTCGACCGGGGACTGTGTGCAGGCGCCAGGCCTCCACCTCGGGTTTGCGCTCTGGCAGGTCGATACTGCCGGCGGCGCAACCCTGGTCGAGGCGGACGCTGTCCCGCAGGCGGTCGGGACGACCGCATACCGTGTCGTGTCCGAGCTCGCCCATGACACCCTGTACCGGTGGCGCAGCCGAGCCGTGCTCGACGGAGCGCATGGCCCCTGGTCGACTACGGCGTCCTTTCGTACGCCGGTGCCACCGCCTCCTCCCGCGCCCCCCCTTCCGTCGGACGCCCAAGCACGATACCGGGCCACCCTGGAATCGGACTGGAGCGCGGCGACCCATCCACAGGACTACCCGGGCGGCGCCCACTACTCCCCGATCCTCGTGGCCACACATCTGGCCACGACCACGTTCTGGCAGTCCGGCATGTCGCCTCCAGCGGCATCGAGCGCATGGCGGAAGAAGGCAGCCAGTCACCGCTGGACGGCGAGGTCGCGGCCGCCATCGCGAGCGGTGCAGCGGAGTCGTTCGTTCGAGGCGGCGGATTAGGTTTCACTCCGGGGATCGAGCAGGTCGAGTTCGACATCACGACCGGGTTCCCCTACGTCACGGTGGTCAGCATGATTGCGCCAAGCCCGGACTGGTTTGTCGGGGTGGATGGTCTGCCGCTGACCGCGAATGGGCAGTGGCGAGACGAGGTCGCGATAGAGCTCTTTCCGTGGGATGCCGGCACGGACAACGGCGCCAGCTACGAGTCCGGGAACGCGGACGCGGTGCCGGCACAGCCCATCTCGTTGCGGCAACGCCCGCCGGTCTAGGTCGGCGGCGCCGTACGTCCATTCGGCAGGTTCATTTTCCGGCGCATCGAGTAAGAGACCCGGCGGACGCAGACCCCGCACCACCGACCGCTAGAAATCGACGCGACGGCGCACCCATCTGGGCAAACACTTCACGACCAACATGACGACCCGCCAGATAGCCGGGACGTAGACCACCGGTGCCCCCCGGTCGATGGCCCGCAGCGTCGCCGCGGCCGCGGCGGGGGGATCGGCCGCGAACGGCGGCTCCTTGAGCCCCTGCGTCATGGCCGTGCGTACAAAGCCCGGCTTCACGAGCACGGTCAGCAGTCCGCGGGACCGGTACTTCACGTCCAGGCCGTCCAGATAGTGCGACAGTCCGGCCTTGGCGGCGCCGTACAGGATGACCGGCTTACGCGCCCGGTCACCAGCAACAGAGCTGAACACACACAGCACGCCGCCACCTGCCGCCAGCAGCCTCACGCGCGCCTGTTCGCAGAACTCGACGGTGTTGACAAAGTCCACGGTCAACACCCGACGCCGCAACTCGGAATTCTCCTCGAGCGCCTCCTGAGTACCGAACAGACCCGCCGTCACCACGACCACATCGACGCGGCCAAGAGCGGCGGTCGCCGCGTCGAGGGCCGCCTCGAACCCGTCCGGCCGCTCCAGGTCGCACGCCGCCACCCCTACCTCGGTCGCGGCCCCGCGGATACGGAGATCCGTGGCGTGCCTGACCAGTTCATCGGGGGCTCGCCCCAGCAGAAACAGTTCGTCACCGCGCGCCGCCATCAGCCGGGCCAACGCGCGGCCCATCCCTTGGGTCGCGCCGAGAAAAACGACCTTCATACGGGGTCTCCAAATAAGCGGACCGAGAGGGCGCTCTTCAGGGAGAGATCCGGGTCCCAGATCCGGCGAACGCGAAGCCAGTCATCGAGTCGCGGTTCCATCGCGCGAAAGTGCTCAGCACGAGTCAGGGCATCTTTCGCGAGGTAGACCCGCCCGCCCTCACCAGCCACGCAATCGTTCAACGCATCGATCACCGCTTGGGTGCGTTCGTTGATCGCCAGGTCCACAGCGATGGAGAGCCCCTGTTTCGGGAACGAGAGCATCCCCTTCCCTTCGGTACGGAAGTCCTTCAGCACACACAGCAGCGGAGTCGCCCCCATGCGCTGCATGATGTCAAACACCTTGATACATCCAGCGCGGCCGGAGGGCGGCGGAAGCACGGCCTGGTATTGGGTAAACCCCCGCCGCCCGTAGAGGCGATTGAACTGGCCGAGCACATCGAGCGGATAGAAGAACGACTCGGGATGCACGACGCCCCGCCGGAGGCGGCCGCGCCCCCAGTAGCGCAGAAAATTGAGTGGCCTCATCGTCGCGCGCGAAAAGGCGGGCACTGTGATCGGCACGGCGAACGTCCGCTTGGGAACCGGCGCGGCGTTCGGGGCCGCGGCGGGGGCCGCGAACCGACCACGTTCCAGGATGCCACGACCTCGCCCCTTCCCACGGCTCAGCAGGTCGGTCCACGCGACCGTGTAGGGCCAGTCCGTACTGGCCGCTTGTAGGGCATCGACCAGGGCATCGAAGTCGCCATATCGCTCTGACTCAGCCTCGATCCAGGCTGACGCCGCAGGTCGCAGCTGCAATTCGACTTCCAGGATGTGCCCAGTCAGCCCCAACCCTCCGAGCGTGGCCCGAAACAGCTCCGGTTCAGCGCTGTCGGACACCTCTAGGATCCGACCATCCGCGACCCGTATGCGCAGCGCACGGACGTGCTCGCCGACACAGCCCTCGCTGTGGTGGCTCTTGCCGTGTACATCGGCCGCGACCATGCCGCCCACGGTGACCGATTGCGTACCCGGCGACGACGGCGGACACCACCCGCGAGGCCAGAACAGTCGATTGAGTTCAGCCAGCGAGAGCCCGGCTTCGACCCGTACGACCCCCGTGTCGCCGTCGAACGCCAGGACACGGTCGGCTCGCGTGGTCACGGCCACGACATGGCGACCGGGCGGTGGCAGGGAGGCGTCGCCGTAGGACCGACCCAGCCCGCGAGACAACACCGCGCCGTCGGTGATCCGCTCCAGATCCTCACCGATTCGCTGGTGCCCCGTGACAACCGGGTGGCGGCCCCAGCCGGAGAATGCGGTGACGATTACATCAGACATGCGGGCATATGGAGCACGGCCAGAGCGGTCGCGCCGGTCGCCCGGAGGGACAACCGGCCGGTGGCGGCATTTTACAGCACGTACTCTCGCGGCGAGACAGTGGCCCAGTCATAATGTCCACAGAGAGTCGGCACCAGACATCGGGCGAGACGGTGACTGATCAACCGGCCGAAAGGAGCGCATACATGCGAAGAAACACCATCGGCGCCTCGGTCGCAGCCCTGATCGTCGGCGTGGCATCTGGCGTCGTCCTCGGTCAGACCAACGTCAGTGACGAGGTGCGGGCGCTACACGAGGTCTACTACCAATACTTCGCCGATGGCCGAGCTGATCTGATTGCAGAGCGAATCTACTACCCGAACCGGATGAGCTTCGGTGCGGACGGCGTCACGATCTCAGAGGGCCAGGACGCCGTGCAAGCTGGATTCACACGCGCGGCCGAAGCGCTCGCGGCACAGGGGTACGACCACTCAGAGCTACCCAATCCTTCCATCTGCACGCCGAACCCCGGTACGACCATCGTCAGTGGTCAGTTCAGGCGCTACCGCACCGACGGCAGTATCATGGCCGAACTTGGCCAGACCTACATCTACGGCAAGACCGACGAAGGGTGGAAGATCCACGCCTCCATCTCCCATGGCCCGGACACGGTGATCGGTTGCTAGTCTCGACGGCCGCCAGAGATCCGGCTGGGGGCCGGCCGGGCGTCGTTCTTCAGGGGCTGCTCTACGTGGGCCTGCTCATCTGGAGTTGGCCGCTCAGCATCGAGTTCGGCGCCGCGCTGACGTCGTTTCTCCACGGGGTCAACCTGGTATTCCACGAAGCGGGGCACATACTGCTGCTTCCTTTCGGACCGCTCCTCACGGCGCTGGGCGGCAGTCTGACTCAGATCGCGGTCCCCCTGCTCTGTCTCGTAGCGCTGGCGCGCCACGGTGACCGATTCGGCGCGTCCGTCGCGCTCTGGTGGACCGGAGAGAACCTCCTAGACCTGGCCCCCTATATTGCTGATGCCCGCGCGCTGGAGCTGATGCTCCTGGGCGGCGCGACGGGGCGCGAGGTGGAGGGCCATGACTGGGAGGCTATCCTGCGTGCCGTGGGGTGGCTGGACTACGACCGCCTGTTGGGCCAGACCACCCACGTGCTTGGCGTTGCGGTGATCGTCGGCGCGCTCGTCTGGGGCGCCCGCCGGCTTCGGGCCGGGTGGAGTGCGCACGCGCCAGCCGGGGTGTGAGTCGAGGCAGGTCAGACCTGGGCGTCGTCGGAGGGTTCAGCGCGGCGGTCGCGGATGACCCTGGCCGGGACGCCGGCGGCGATCTGGAAGGGTGGGATCTCGCCGCGTACCACCGCACCGGCGCCAATGATGGCATCCCGCCCCACCCGCGCACCGTCAGACACCACGACGTGCGCACCGAGCCACACGTTGTCGTCCACCTCGATCCCGAGGGCCACCCGCCCCTGGTCGAGCACCGGGATATCCGTGCGATGGTGCTCATGGTCGCCCCCGACGAGATAGGTGTACGCAGCGACCAGGGTGTTCTTCCCGAGACGCACGTGCCCCCCTGAGAAAATCTCGCAGTTGAAGCCAATGTTCGCGCGGTCGTCGATTTCGATGTCGCCGTTCTTGCAGCTGAGAATGGTGTTCCGACCGATGAACACGCCATCACCGATGGTGATTCCCTTGTTGTCCGCGCCTTTCGCATCGAGCACACACTGGTCGTCGATATGGACGTCGTCGCCAATGCGGATCTTGTGCGGGTGCCGCAACACGATACCGTGCCCAAACGTGACATTCCGGCCCACGCGACCGAACAGCCACGGGTACAGCTTCATGCGGAGAAACAGCCCCAGCGCCCCTGGCACCGGCATGCAGAGCAGGGTGATCACCTCGTATCGGATCAACGGCCAGAGGCCGGGTTGACCAATGATGAGGTTCGCGTACTTCTGCAGTTTGGATTGGCCGGCGCCGAACAGCTCGTCCTGAATGACGGTGATGGCGCGGTCGGTGTGATCGTCGGGTGTCGGTCCCGACGGGGCGGAGGAAGGGGGCTCTGAACGGGTCACGGAGGTGAACTGCCAGTATACCACGCACGTGATATCCTCTTTCGTTACTTCAGGTTCGAGGCACCGTCGTCCGAACAACGCAGCGCACTCGCGGACCAGCAACGCCAGGCCTGGGGAGACTTGGGTCCAGCCTGAGCCGGCTCCCATCCCAGGTCCGGACGCCAGAGAGACGGACATGATTACAGCGGATGTAACACTGGGAGACGGAGTCGAGATTCGACATCCCGACCTGGTCAATCTCTACGGGTGTGACATCGGCGAGTCTACGAAAATCGGGACGTTTGTCGAAATCCAGAAAGGCGCCCACATCGGCCGGCGCTGCAAGATTTCATCGCACTCCTTCATCTGTTCGGGCGTCACCATCGACGACGCGGTGTTCGTCGGTCATGGCGTCATGTTCACCAACGACCTGTATCCGCGGGCCACGACCGACGACGGCGCGCTCCAGTCTGAGCGCGACTGGCAACAGATCGAGACGAGGGTCTGCGAAGGCGCCTCCATCGGCAGTAATGCGACCATCCTCGCCGGGGTCACGATCGGCGCACGGGCGATCGTGGGCGCCGGGGCGGTCGTCACCCGCAGCGTCGCACCGCACGCCATCGTCGCTGGCGTGCCGGCGCGCGTCGTGGGAGACGCCGGGGACGCGGCGTCAGGACACATCGGTTCGGAACGCCAGTCATGATCGGTATCGGCGTGATCGGATACGGCTACTGGGGACCAAACCTGGTCCGCAATTTCGCCGACACGCCGGGCTCGCGGGTCGTGGCGGTCAGCGACCTCAACCCCGAGCGCCTGGAACGCCTGACGCACCGATACCCCGGCGTGACCACAAGCACCACCGCAGAGGCGCTGATCGCTCATTCCGCGGTGGACGCGGTCGTGATCGCCACCCCGGTGGCCACGCACTTCGAGTTGGCGATGCAGGCACTGGCCGCCGGCAAACATGTCTGGGTTGAGAAGCCACTCGCGGCTTCCAGCGATGAAGCGCGGCGGCTCCGTGATGAGGCGGCGCGACGGCGGCTCGTCCTCATGGTCGACCACACGTTCGTCTACACAGGTGCGGTCAGGAAGATCGGAGAGCTGGTGCGGACCGGTCACCTTGGTGATGTCTACTACTACGATTCGGTCCGGGTGAACCTCGGCCTCTTCCAGTACGACGTTGATGTCATGTGGGATCTGGCCGTTCATGATCTCTCCATCATGGACTACGTACTCAACGCGCGCCCCAGAGCGGTATCCGCGATCGGGAGCGCGCATGTGCCGGGCCGCACGGCCAACGTGGCGTACCTGACCTGCCTCTTTGACGACAGTCTGATTGCCCACTTTCACGTCAATTGGCTTGCGCCGGTCAAGGTGCGCCGCACGCTGATTGGCGGGGCCAAGCAGATGATCGTCTTCGACGATCTGGAACCCAGCGAAAAGGTACGGGTGTACGACAAAGGCATCACGGTGGACCCGGGATTGAAGGGTCGACACGAAATGCTCGTCAGCTATCGCACGGGCGACATGTGGGCGCCGCAGCTCGACGCCACGGAGGCGCTGTCTGGCGCCGCTCGCGACTTTCTCGACTCGATCAACACCGGACGAGAGCCGATCACCAACAGTTCGGTCGGACTCCGTGTCGTGCGTATTCTCGAAGCAGCGACCGCCTCGATGCGCAACCAGGGACAACTCGTCACGCTGGACCTCGAGGAGGACGCGTGATCCCGATGGTTGACCTGCAGGCGCAGTACTTGTCCATCAAGGACGAGATCGACAGCGCCGTGCTCGGCGTGCTAGCGAGCGGTCGGTTCGTCCTCGGACCGGAAGTGACCGCGTTCGAGACAGAGTTCGCCAGCTACTGCGGGGCCACACACGCCGTGGCCGTCAACTCAGGCACGAGTGCCCTGCACCTCGCGCTGCTCTCGGCCGGCGTGGGGCCTGGCGATGAAGTCATCACGGTGCCGTACACCTTCGTGGCTACCGTCGCGACGATCCGCTACACCGGCGCAACCCCGGTGTTCGTCGACATCGAGCCGGACGGATGCACCATGGACGTCACGCAGGTCGCTGCGGCCATCACATCTCGCACGAAAGCCCTGGTGCCGGTCCACTTGTACGGTCAGGCGGCCGACCTCGACCCGCTACGTGCGCTGTCTCGTGCGCACGGGCTGGTGCTTCTGGAAGACGCGGCGCAGGCCCACGGCGCTGAGTATCGCGGTCGCCCGGTCGGCGGACTCGGCGATTTGGGCTGCTTCAGCTTCTATCCTGGGAAGAACCTGGGGGCATACGGCGAAGGCGGCATCGTCGTCACCAATGACGGCGCCCACGCCGACACTATCCGGTCATTGCGCAGCTGGGGCGAGGACCACCGCTATCATCACGGTCGTCAGGGCTTCAACTACCGCATGGACGGTCTACAGGGCGCGATTCTGCGGGTGAAATTGCGGCACCTTCCCACATGGAATAGCGCCAGACGCCGCATCGCGACAACCTACGATCGGCTTCTCCAGGGCACAGGCGTGAGGACGCCGACGGTGCTCCCCCACCGCACGCACGTGCATCATCTGTACGCCATCCGCACATCGCGCCGCGATGCGCTCCACGACGCGCTCGAGGCTGAGGGCATCCAAAGCGGATTGCACTACCCTGTTCCGGTGCACCTGCAGGCAGCGCACGCGGACCTGGGCGGACGCCTGGGTGATTTCCCGCAGTCCGAGGCCACGGCCGGCACCACCTTGACCTTGCCTATCTACCCGGAGTTGCCGGACGGCGTCCCCGAACGGGTCGCCGCGATCGTCCGGCGCACACTGGCAGCCTGAGTCCTCGCGTGCCCCCCCCCGAACCCTCTGGGAGCGACGGTGTCGAGCATGTCGCGCGCATCCACCCTATCCATGTCGACCCCGCGTATCAGCCAGACTGGTTCCAGGACGGGGCCGGCACCCATGTGCCGTTGCCCCCGGCGGCGGTTGCCGCGTGCCGCGGGACGTTGCCCGGACAGCCGCTGGTCTGGGCCGACACCGATACGGGCCGCCTGACGCTCATCAGTCTGGACGCCGGCGAGCCGTACATGCGATACGACTGGTCGAGCTGGCAGCGGTATGTGCTCGGTGAGCACTACCGGACGCTGACGCGGCCCCTGTACACGCGCCTCCCGTTTCACTATCACCGCATTCCCGGCGTCATCCGGCGAGCGGTCGCGAGCCGGCTCCTCGCACACCAGACACCGGCCGGAGGACACGGAGGCCGCTTTCCTGGATTCCCGATCGAGCAGGGCGTCGAACTGCTCGCGCATGTCTGGGCCCGCGTCAATGCAGGCGCCGGGCCGGCCGTCGCGCAGACAGGACCCTCCGTTGTCCTGACGCATGACATCGATACCAGTCACGGATTTCCGTGGGTCCGGCGCACAGCCGAGCTCGAGCTGGCCCATGGTTTTCGATCGGTGTGGCACGTGGTGGGACGAGGAGACCCACCCGACTATGCCGTCCTTGACTGGCTGGTGGAACAGGGATGCACGATCGGCCTCCACGGGTACAACCACGACAACAAGCTCGCGTTCCTCCCGGCCGACCGGATCCGCCGACGACTCGACGCCTGCCGACCGCTGATCGAGCGCTATGACATGCAGTGCTTCCGCTCGCCGTCCTGGTTCCGGAGCGACACACTGTTCAAGGTGCTCCGCGAGTATCTGCAGGTGGACTACAGCCGGCTGGACACTGACCGGTCCTGCCCGGGAGGGGTCGGCGGGTGTCTCTGGACCAAACCATTCAGCCTCGGCGGGCTGACCCACGTGCCGACCACGGTGCCGTTCGAGGACCCCCTCTACTGGGGCTGCGACCCGGAATATCTCGTGGACTTTTGGCGCCCAAAAATCGAGTGGCTTCGCGGTTGCGGCGGCGGCATCGTCGTCAACACGCACCCGGAACCGCAGTTCAGTGGGAATGCTAGAATGCTGGGCGCCTACGATCAGCTGCTGAATGTCCTCGCGTCCGCCTCGTCGCCGGACGTGCGCTCGTAGCCCGTGTCTTCCTGGCGCGCCCGGTTGTCAGGGTGCTGCCGGTCTGGGCCCCTGGAGACCGGCACGCGTGAAGCCGCGGCCCGTCAGGTAATAGCGTCCGTGCAGCCCCAGCAATATCAGCAACTCGCGGAGACCGAAGACCGCCATTGGTGGCACCGGTCTCGGCTGAAGCTCGTGTCCCGATACCTGGATCGGATGCCGCTGGGCGACCATGCTAGGATTCTGGACGTCGGATGCGGTGCTGGGGGCACAACACGATTCCTACTGCGATACGGCTCAGTGGTCGGTCTCGACCGATCGGAACACTCGCTGGCGCATGCCCGCCGGAAGGCGCCACAGGCGTCGCTCGTCCAAGGCGATGCCAACCAGCTCGGTGCGCTCTTCGCACCGGCGTCGTTCGATCTGATCACCTTCTTCAACGTGCTCTACCACCGGTGGATGAGCGACGACCAAGCCATCATCAACGGGGCGGCCCACCTGTTGCGGCCTGGTGGCCATCTCTTGATGACCGAACCGGCCTTCCAGCTGCTGTGGCGTCGCCACGACCGGTTGGACATGGGCAAGCGACGCTATCGGATGCGCGATTTTCGGCAATTCTTCGCGCGGGCCGGGCTCGGCTACCACACCGGCCAGTATTTCAATGCGTTGGCGGTTCCCGCATGCCTGCTCCTCGCCCTCAGCGACAAGATCGGGTCCTCTGAGAATGACACCGAGCCGGACACTGTTGACCACGGGTGCCAATCGGCTGAAATGGCTGTCCCGAGCGCACCCCTCAATGAGGCACTGCTCGGATACATGGCGCTTGAATCGCGGCTGCTCGGCGCCGTCCCGCTCCCGCTTGGGGTCACCCTGCTGGCCGTGGCCCGCAAGTAGCTGACCTCGACCTCCTCATGTCCAACATGTCCAGCACGTCCAGACCTGACATTTCGCTCGTGTCGCCTGCCTACCGGGAATCGAAAAACCTCCCGGTGCTCTACGACCGGATCAAAGCGGTGATGGACACGCTGGGCCGGAGCTGGGAGTGGATCATCGTCGACGACCACTCGCCGGATGACACGTTTGACGTCGTCACCGCACTCTCGACCCGTGACCCGCGAGTGCGGGGAGTGCGCCTGGCGCGCAACTACAGTTCCCACACCGCCATTACCTGTGGACTCCACCACGCCCAGGGTGCGTGCGCGGTGGTGCTGGCGGCCGACCTGCAAGACCCGCCCGAAGTGATCCCGGAGCTACTGGTCCCCTGGGAAGCGGGCGCGCAGGTGGTGTGGGCGGTGAGAGGCAAGCGCCTCGGCGAGAAACGACGCACACTGTTCTTCGCCAAGCTGTTCTATATCTTCGTCCGGAACTTTGTCGGCCTGAAGGAAATGCCGGCCACCGGAGCAGATTTCTTTCTGCTCGACCGACGGGCGATCGACGGCTTCTGCCAGTTCGGGGAAACGAACGTGCACGTCCTGGCGCTCATCACCTGGATGGGCTTCCGCCAGGAAACCATCGTCTACACCAAACAGGCGCGCTTGCATGGGGAGTCCGCATTCAATCTCGAGAAGCGGATGCAGCTCGTACTGGACTGCGTCACCTCCTTCACCACCAGACCGATCCGGGCCATGGGCCTCATCGGTTTCCTGGTCGCGCTGGTCGGCTTCGTCCTGGCCGGCCGTATCATCTGGGAAGTGTTCGTCCTGGAACAGGGCCCGCCACAAGGGTATGCCTCGTTGATGGTGGCCGTGCTGGTCATCGGTGGGATCCAGATGCTCATGATGGCGGTGCTGGGCGAATATCTCTGGCGTGCATTGGACGAGGCTCGACGCCGCCCCAGGTTCTTGATCGAGGCCCAGGTCGGCGGCCACCCCGCCGGCTCCCCGGAGACGCCCACAGCGGTGTCCCCCGGCACATCCCGACCAACGGCGATTTCAGAGCCGAGCGCCACACCGAAGCCCTGAGCGAGCATTCCGTGGTGAATCCCGTGGTGCATCCCGGCGAGTCACCGAGACGCTGGCGTGAGGCGGTCGCGGTGACCCTTCTCGCCGCCACGCTCGCGGCCGTGATGACCTATCCGGCCGTTGTCAATCTCGACGAAGCTGGACGGGTCGACAGCCATGACGGACGGTGGGCTATCTGGAACGTGGGGTGGGTCGCCCACGCCTTGGTCACGAACCCGACCGAGCTGTATCACACCAACATCTTCCACCCATACCGCAACAGCCTGGTCTTCGCCGAGGCGAATCTCGTCGCGGGTCTCCTTGCGGTGCCAGCCTACGTCGCCACCGGCAGCGCATTCGTGGCGCACAACAGCGTGCTGCTCCTCGCGTTCATGTTGTCGTTCCTCGGGATGTACGCGCTGGCCCGTTATCTGACCCACAGCCCGGCTGCCTCACTCGCCCCGGCGATCGCGTTCGCCTTCTGTCCCTACATCTTCGCCAGAGTGCCGCATATTTCGCTGCAACTGATGGCCGGGCTTCCGCTCTCCCTGCTGGCGCTCCATCGTCTCGTCGACCAGCGAACGATGGGACGCGCCGTGACCTTGGGCGCGGTCCTGGCCACGCAGGCCCTGGCCACCGGCTACTACGGCATCTTCGCGGGCCTGAGCGTTGGACTGGGTGTCTTGTTCTTCGGGGTCACCCGCGGACTCTGGCGTGACCGGATGTACTGGGTCACATGCGCCCTGGCCGCGGTGATTGCGGTCGCGATCGTCCTGCCGTTCTTTCTGCCCTATGTCGAGCTGCAACGCGAGACGGGGTTCGGCCGCTCCCTCGACGAGGCCCGCACCTACTCCGCCGATTGGCGCGCCTATTTCGCATCGTCCGCCTGGTCGCATCGCTGGATGCTCCCACTGCTCGGCAGCTGGCGCGAGGTGCTCTTCCCAGGGTTCCTGGTCACGCTCGGCGGGGCGGTTGGTAGCTGGCTCGTGGCCACGCGCGCAACGCGTCCGCGTCAGGAGATCGCGGCCTTCTACGCGCTGCTCGCCAGCCTGGCCGTCTGGCTGTCGTATGGCCCGCAAGCAGGCCTCTACACCGTGCTCTATGAGGCCCTCCCGGTGATGTCGCTGATCAGGGCGCCGGTCCGGGTCGCGGTGCTCGTGCCACTGTCACTGGGGGTCCTCTGCGCGCTCGGCCTGGCAACGGCGGGCTCCGGGTGGGACCAGCGTCGGCGTCGGGTCGTAGGCGCCGTGGCGGCGATACTCGTGACGCTCGAACTGGTGGAAGCCCCCATCCAGTGGTACCCGGCGCCTCAGAGATCACCGGCCTATGGGGTGCTTGCGCAATTGCCGGAGGGCCCTGTTCTAGAACTGCCGTTCTATGACGAGGAGGCCGGCTTCGAGTGGCACACGGTCTATCTGCTTGCGTCGACGCGCCACTGGAAGCGAGTCGTGAACGGGTACGGAGACTTCTTCCCCGGCGAGTTCGTCGCCGATGCGCCGGTGCTCGGGGGCTTTCCCTCCGCGGAGTCGTTCGCGCGGCTCGCGCAGATGGATGTCCGCTACGTGCTCGTGCATTTCAACCTGCGGGGGTCCCCACAGCAGTCCACCTGGGGGGCTCGGGTCGCACCGTATCGATCGTCCATTGACGCGGTGTACGAAGGTGACGATGCCGCCCTGTACGAGATCGTCCGCGGTGAATAGCGGCCGCGGGATGGCGGCTCATGTCGACCGTGCAACGGCGTGTCCCGCCGCCGCACCTGATAGCCCTCGTTGGCGTAAGATGCACGGGTCACTGGGCGACACTCAGCGGGCACCGAATCATTCGACGAACAAGGAGCGTGTGCCATGCCAATCTGGATTAGCCGGTTCGCAGTAGCCCTCATCGCCCTCATCATCGCGGGCCTCGTGCCACAAACGGCGACGGCCCAGGTTGAGCGCGTGCGAGACCCCGGCTGGACAACGCCACGCACGCCGGACGGCCAGCCGGACCTCCAGGGCCTGTGGGGCAACAAGACCATCACGCCGACGGAGCGTCCCGACTCCGCGGCGGGACAGGCCTATCTGACCGATGAGGAAATGGCGGCCGCTAGTCAGCAACGAATTTCGTCTCTCCGAACGCAGGACGAGGCGCCGGCGCAACGCACCTCGGCGGGTGGGCAACTTGGCGCCTACGGAAGCTACTGGCTCGACGGCGGCGACACCGTGCTCTCGACCGGGCAGACGTCGCTCGTGGTTGATCCACCGGACGGTCGGGCGCCCATCAAGGCATGGGCGTCTGAGACCAAGGCCTACTATCTCGCTCACGAAGGCGAAGACTACCAATACCTGAGCACCCTGGATCGATGCCTCTCGAGGGGTGTCCCAGGCTCGATGCTGCCGGCCGCCTACAACAACACCCACCGTATCGTGCAGACGCCCGACCACATCGTGCTCCAACACGAAATGATTCACGACGTGCGGGTGATTCCGCTGTCAGACCGCCCCCACATCGACGACCGGATCGGCTTGTGGATGGGTGACGGGCGTGCTCACTGGGAGGGAGAGATTCTGGTGATCGAGACCCGGAATTTTCACAACCGCGGCTGGATGGCGACCAGCGGCGCCGGACGGCGCTTGAAGGGCATCCTGACAACCCCGGCGATGCAGGTCGTCGAGCGCTACGAGCGGGTATCGGAGAGCACGATCATGTGGACGGTCACCGTCGACGATCCGAATGTCTACACCAGGCCATGGACGATTTCGACGCCGCTCACGGCCGAGCCCGACTATGTGATCTACGAGTACGCATGCCACGAGGGCAACTACGCCATCCCGAACATCCTGGCCGGCGCCCGGAAGGCAGAGGCAGAGACCCGCTAGCGGTCCGCCTTCGGCTCATAGTACCGCCGATAGTCCCTCACCTTGCCGTGCCGGGCCAGCCAGCCGCCAAATGGCCCCATCCAGCGCAGAAGAAAGTCGTTCATCGCCCCCAGCTCGGTCAGTTCGATGAGGTTCCCGTCGGTGTCCTTCACGAAGAAGAACGACTGACCGCCGTTCGGCGATTCCTCCGGCTCGCTGACGATCTCGACGCCTTTCCGAACCAGGTAGTCGTGCCACCTGCGGGTGTTTCGCACATTGAAACAGATGTGGGTCAGGCCAGCCCGGTTCCACGGCACGTCAATCGCCGGCTGGTCCGGCCGAAATTCGAAAATCTCGAGCACCGCTCCGCCCGGCACGCGAATCCAGCCAATCTTGCACGTCGGCTGGTCCGAGTCGACCCCGAAGAAGGACCGCAAGCGGTCCGCCGGCACCTCCGACACGCCCACGAGCGGACAGCCAAACACGTCCCAATAGAATCGAACGGCCCGATTGAAGTCCGCAACGGTGATGCCGGTATGACTGAATGATCGAAGTCGCACAGAGGGGCTCCTTGAGGTCCGAGGACCCGCGGCTACGACACACCTGCCTGCTGCCGTGTCGGCTCAGCCGTCAAACGAAACTCGGTCTCTCTGATGTGGTCGGCTACCCGGAGCGCCTGCGCCGCAATGGTCAGGCCGGGGTTGACAGCGCCCGACGACGGAAAGAACGACGCGTCGACCACGAACAGGTTCTTGACGTCATGTGACCGACAGAACGGATCAAGCACCGAGACTCGGGGGTCGGTCCCGAAGCAGGCGGTCCCACACTGATGGGTCGTGTTGCCGGTATTGTGCGAATGGACGTATTGGAACCAAAGCCCCAACTTGCGGAGCATTCTCTGGACTTCGCCTACCAGACGGCGATGCGCCACGACGTTGGTGGGCCGATAGGCCAGGTGGATGCGTCCTTCCGCATCGACCGTCACCCGATTCTCCGACTGCGGCAGGTCCTCGGTCATCGCGAGCCAGTCGAAGCCCCGAGCCACCCAGTAATCGAAGAACCATCCGGGCACCCACGGCACGACCGTACGCGCCATCACGCCATGGGTCCGGCCTTGCGACTGAATCTGCCCCAGGGGATATCCCCCCTCCGGCCCACGCAGATAGAAGTCGTTGATGGCGACCGTTTTCTGAAAGACGGTCGGATTACGCCGAAAGGGATGGTGCCCCGCCATCATCGTCGAGAGATGCGCCATATAGCGCCGTCCCACCAACCCGGATGAATTGGCCACCCCGTCTGGAAACCGTGTCGTCGATGAGCGGAGGAGCAGCGCCGCGGAATTCACGGCCCCGCAACACACCGCCACCAGCGGTGCGTCCACCCGTTGCCGCTCCCCACCGTGCTCCACCTCAACCGCCTCGACGCGGTCGCCGGCCGCAGAGGTCACCAGGCGGAGGGCGCGTGCTGACGTCCAGAGTGTGACATTGTCGCGCGCGGACAGCGGTCGGACACAGCAGACGTCAGCGTCGCTCTTCGCCCCGATCTGACACGGAAAGGAATTGCACGTATCGCACAGCACGCACCCACCCGGTTCGCCAATACCGCGCAGCCCAAGCGGCAGGGGCGACGGGTGCAGTCCTTGCGCCCGAATCTGGTCGAGGTAGCGGGCAACCGTATCCGAGTGCGGCACCGGTTCATGCGGAAACGGGCCTCGGGGGGGCTCGGTCGGATCGTCTCCGGACTCGCCGTGCACGTGATACAGACGCTCGGCTCGCTCGTAGTACGGCGCCAGCGTGTCGTAATCGATCGGCCAGGCGGGTGAAACGCCATCGACGTGCGCGATCTCGCCGAAATCCTCGCGGCGAAGCCGATACAGGACACTCCCCCAGAACTTGGTATTGCCGCCGACACAATAGTGGGTATACGGGGTGAACGGCTTGCCAGCCCCATCGAACCAGGTCTCATCCGCACGATAACGGAGGTCCTTCCAGACCGCCCCCGGATCCCAGTTCTCCGGCTCCTGCGGCACGACATCGCCGCGTTCGAGGACCAGAATCTTGGCGCCCGTATCCGCGAGCGCATGGGCGAGCGTCCCGCCCCCGGCGCCGGTACCGATGATGATGATGTCGAACTGCTGGCGTGTCATGGGCTGCACTGCCGCTCAGGGAGACACCGCGGGCGTGGCATCGGCGGTCTCGTAGATCTGGTCCATCAACCGCTGGTCGGCGAGGGCGGTGTCGATGCTCATCTCCGGAGCCCGAGCCTCCCGAATCGCCCCAACGAAATCCCGATACATCGCCTGGTAGCCGCGGATGTCACGGAAGCCGGGCAGGATGATGCGGGGTCCGTCGAGGCCGCGCACCAGGACCGCGGCGCCATTGGATTCGAACGTGATGATGCCGTCGCGCCCGAACAACTTGGAGAACCGCAGTCCGCGAAACAACGACGGCACTTCGCGAGAATAGTACAGCGACCCGGCCGCGGCGTTGTCGTACCGAAACGCCACGAGCATGCTCTTGGCCCGCTGGTCCGGTCCCTGCCGCGACGGGGGCGGCCTGAACCCGCGTGCCTCGGTGATGACTGGCCCAAGGCTGTTCGCGATATGCAACCAGTGAATGCCCTCCTCGAAGAAGGCGTCTCCCCCCGCCATCTCCTCGTCGTTCCGCCAGTCGTCCGCTGACTTGAATCGCTTCAACAGCGTCGTAAAGTGCGCGAGCAGGAGATCACCGATGACCCCGTCGCGCAGAAGTCGGCGCAGACAGACGACCAGCGGTTTGTAGTGATCATTCTCCGCCACCAGCAGCACGCGTCCGGCGCGCTCGCGCGCAGCCTGCACCCGCAGAAAGTCAGCGGTGCGCGGGAAGGCAGGTTTCTCGACCAGCACATGCTTGCCTGCCGCCAGCGCCTGTTCGGTGAGCTCGAGATGAAAACGTGGCGGCACGGCGATGACCACCGCGTGCACGGCCGGATCGTTGATCGCCGCGGTATAGCTGCCGTAGCTGCCCACCCCGAGATAGCGACGGCGGAACTGCTCCGCTTTCTCTTTGTCGCGGCTCGCGTAGCTGCACACGACATCGTCGCGCAGCCTGGTCAGATGTCGACTGTGGACGCCGGTGATGAAGCCACAGCCCAGGAAGGCGACGTGCAGCGGACCCTGCGGGCTGACGTAGGCGGCTGTCACGAGTCCAGCTCGACGGTCACCGTGCACCCCAGCACCCGCCTGTCTGTCGACCCCGGATCAACCTCGGCCGGCACAAATCCGGTCTCAGGCGCCACAAGCACCGGCACCAGCACCGAGCCCTCGTCGGCGACAGGTATCGGAACCACCAGTTCATGTGTCTCCCAGGCCGCCAGCGTCAGCGTCTCGGTCTGTTCCCCGACCGTCACCACAATTCGATTGTCGGCTCCGCCGTTCCGGATGCGCACCCGCATCGCCGTCGCGTCTGCCGGCGAGACGCGCAGCTCACTGACCTGCCCACCCTGCACCCAGTTGTTGTCTGGCTCGACGAAGGTGTTCAAGTCCATGAACAGCACATAGGCCCCGACCCGCTCGCCGATTGGTTTCACGGCGCGGACGCGACCCACGCGATCGCGGCTCGGCGCAAGTGCGCGCGGAGCCACCGCAACACCTGTCACGGTTCGCGCGAGTTCGGCGCTCGTCGCCCCGACCCGCAGCGCGCCGAGGGAGACCGGCAAGTCCAGCGGGACGACAGCCGGATTCATGGCTCGACCGTGCGCGCGGGCGATCTCGCCGGCCGTCCGATCGTAGGACACGAACACCTCGCCCTCGACAACCTGCTGGTCCGCAAACCAGACCAGCAGGTCATAGCGCCCTGCTGGCAGGGCGAATGGCTGCGTCAGTCGACTTGGGTCCGTGGTCGCCGCATCAACCTCCAACTGCAGCGTGGTCTGCTCCAACAACCCAGCGTCCGTCAGCCAGGTTCCCCACCAGCGTCCGGTCTCGTAGCTGAGCGCGTGCAGCCGGTCGTCGGGGTAGTGCTCCAGCAGGCGCTGTCGCCCACCTTGGACGGTCGCCTCCGGCACCCGGTCGGACAAGGTCGCGGCGGCGAGCACGCTCCCGGTGCCGCCGAACAGCAAGGCCGCCAACACCGCGCTCTGGTAGGCGCCCGCGCCAACCCGTCTGGCCACGAGCCGCGTCGCGACGACCGCCACTACCGCGGCCACAAGCCAGATCGCGGTCATTGGCAACTGCACGACGATGTCGGGGTCGATGAAGCTGGGCAACGTGGCCGTCAGCGGCACACCGGCTTGCACCGTCTCGACCAACCGCCCCGTGCCGTCTCGGTCGTTGTACATCAGCATGGCGGCGGGACGAGCCACAACGGTGACGAACGCCACCACGCTGTATGCCAGGGCCGCACCCAACGCGCCGCGCGCGGCCGGACCGCGCCACTCGCGAAACGCGACTGCCATCAAGGGCGCCAGCAACGGCAGGATGGGTACGACAAACCGTGCCGGCACGCTCCCGCCACCCCACCACATGTAGTACTGCGTGGTGCTGGCCAGAAACGGTCCGATGACCAACAGCACGCCGATCAGGTAACCGCGCATCTCCCGGCGTCTTGCCATGGTCCAGGCGCCGAGCAGCGCCGCCGCGAAGATCGGGCTGTAGGGCAACAGCCCGTACTCCTGGTCAAACGACAGCCCCAGGAGTCCACGCGGGACGTTAAACGGGTCCAGCTCGGCGCCCTGCGAGTAGCCGTACGCCACGGTCGGAATCCAGTCCCCATACATCACGTAGTAGGACCCGAGCCAGAGCAGACCCGAGACCCCGATCGGCGCCAGGAACGCCACCGCCAATCGCACTCGCGGCAGCAATTTGAACGCGAGCCACAGTCCCGCCACGAACAACAGCAGCGAGAATTTCATATGCAGCCAAGGCAGGAGACTCAGCGCTGCGCCTCGCCCCATCCAGACCCACACCCGGCCAGGCGGATCACGCCAGACCCAGAGCGCGGCCCAAGCCATGAGCAGTGCCGCCGGCATCTCGGGAAAGACCAACCAGCTCTGCAAACCGAACGGCACCGTCAGTGCGACGGCGGCCCAGGTGGCCCATGCGATCGGTGGCGAGGCGATGGTCGCGGCTAGGTCGAACACGGCCAGCGCCGCCAACGCGGCAAACAACCCGACCAGCGCCAGCGCGCCCCAGTGGCCAGCCACGGCGTAGGCCGGGAGCAGGAGCGCCGGGAGTCCCGGTCCGTGGATCGAATAGATGACCCCCTCTCGGCCGCGCGCCAGATAGTGCATTGGCAGTTCGGCCGGATGGAACGCCCAGTAGTCCCGGTTCTCGTGGTTGTTCTCGATGCGGACGTCCTGGTCAGCCAGCAGACTGTGGGTCAGCACGAGGTAGTGGGGCTCGTCGCCTCCAAACCCCTGCGTCTGCTTCACATACTGTCCGCCGCCCAGGAACACGACGAGACTGGCGGCGAACACGGCTCGGCGGCCGGGCCACGACAGGGTCAATCGTGGCAACACACCCAATTCGACGGCGTTCAGGACGCAGCCGACAAGCGCGAGCGTCAAGACCAGCCAGCGGATCGGGCCTGCCAACACCAACAGCAGCGGCAATTGGCTCGGCAACCAGGGGAGGTAGGGCACCGCCCAGAGCCACAGGAGCAGGAGCGGAGCGACTAGATACGCGGCGGACCGCAGCGGACGGTCTCCGTTCCACCACCACCAGGCGCCCGCCACAGCGCAGACGACCCCGAGGGCGATCGCCACCGCGAGCCACCAAGGCGACGCCACCAGAGCCACGCGTCCCGGAACACCGCTCTGCCACGAAACGATGTGATGAGAAGCGGGCACGAGCCACGCGGCCACGCCGACGGCCGCGCCC